>NZ_JBSICA010000044.1:0-34617 GCF_058245595.1 Pseudomonas sp. UF-293
CCACAGGACTTCCGGGTGTACTCAAATTCCCGCAATCCCACAAATCTCATGTGGGAGCGGGCTTGCCCGCGAAAGCAATGTGTCAGCCCCAGATCATGTGCCTGACCCACCGCTTCGTGAGCAAGCCCACTCCCACAGGGCTTCCGGGTGTAATCAAATCCGGGCAACACAAAAAATCTCATGTGGGAGCGGGCTTGCCCGCGAAAGCAATATGTCAGCCCCAGATAATGTGCCTGACCCACCGCCTTCGTGAGCAAGCCCACTCCCACAGGGCTTCCGGGTGTAATCAAATCCTGGCCACACAAAAAATCTCATTGTGGGAGCGGGCTTGCCCGCGAAAGCAGTGTGTCAGCCCCAGATCATGTGCCTGACCCACCGCCTTCGTGAGCAAGCCCACTCCCACAGGACTTTCGGGTCTACTCAAAATCCTGGCCACACAAAAAATCTCATTGTGGGAGCGGGCTTGCCCGTGAAAGCAATGTGTCAGCCCCAGATAATGTGCCTGACCCACCGCCTTCGTGAGCAAGCCCACTCCCACAGGCCCTTCGGGTGTACTCAAATCCTGGCCACACAAAAAATCTCATGTGGGAGCGGGCTTGCCCGCGAAAACAGAGTGTCAGCCCCAGATAATTTCCCTGACCCACCGCCTTCGTGAGCAAGCCCACTCCCACAGGGTTTTCGGTTGTACTCAAATCCTGGCCACACAAAAAATCTTATGTGGGAGCGGGCTTGCCCGCGAGAGCAATGTGTCAGCCCCAGATCATGTGCCTGACCCACCGCCTTCGTGAGCAAGCCCACTCCCACAGGCCCTTCGGGTCTACTCAAATTCCCGCAATCCCACAAATCTCATGTGGGAGCGGGCTTGCCCGCGAAAGCAGTGGGTCAGCCCCAGATAATTTCCCTGACCCCCGCCTTCGTGAGCAAGCCCACTCCCACAGGCCCTTCGGGTCTACTCAAATCCTGGCCACACAAAAAATCTCATGTGGGAGCGGGCTTGCCCGCGAAGACGCCGGCCCGGTTAACCCCTAGATCGCTGGCAAACAACCACTAGCGATTCAACACATCCCCCATCCACCGCAAATACTCCCCCCGCTCGGAAATCGAGTTATGCCCCGAGTCCGGCACCACCTTCAGCGTTGCCACCCCCGCAGGAAAACTCTCGAACAGGTGCTGCGTGCTGCTGCGTCCAATCACTTCGTCATCACTCGCCGCCAACAGCAGCGTCGGCGTACGGATATGCGCCGCATATTTGCCCGATTCGAACCGATCCTTGAGCAACCACTTCACCGGCACCCACGGGTATTGCCGTTCGGCGATTTCCTCGAGGCTGTTGAACGGCGTTACCAGAATCAGATTCTGCACCGGCCGCTGACTGGCCAGGCGCACCGCCACGCCCGAGCCGAGACTGCGCCCGATGACTGCAATTTGCGGATGGCTGGCATAGACCTGATCGAACAATGCCAGCGCATCTTCAGCAATCGCAGCTTCCGATGGCGAGCCGGTGCTGCCACCAAAGCCCCGGTAATGCAGGAAATACAGCGCGTAGTCAGGAAACGCCTCGGCGAACTCCGGCAGATTTCGCGAGACGTCCTCGGCATTGCCACCGAAATAGATCAGCGCCCGCGATCCGCTGCGCTCCCGGTTAGTCACCCAGACCTCGGCGTCCGGCATCGACAGTTTCAATCGCGAATCCGCTGCAACCACCTCGGCAGGCTGGGGGAACCAGATCAGCGAACGCTGAAACACGAACAGCGCGGCGCACAGCAGCAGGTACACGGCGACGATGAAAACGACGAGTGACATCAGGGTTCGGGACATTCGGCTCTTTTAACGGGGAGAAAGGTTGGCTGTGGCAGTGTAGTTCAGCGACTGCGCCTGACAGCCGACGCACACACTGTGCAACAGATCCGCGCAGCAGGAGGAGCCGCATGCGCCACACTGAGGGTTATTCCCGTCGCCGCTTGCTCACGCTGGCTGCCGAGGCTGCGGCGCTGTTCACCATTGATCGGGCGTTGGCCAGCAGCGTACCGCCGACCGCCACTGCGCCGCCCACGGCAGGAGACCAGACCATGCAGACCCGCGCCATCCCTTCCAGCTCCGAGGCACTGCCCATGGTCGGCTTGGGCACCTATCGCGGTTTTGACGTAGCACCGGGCGATCCGGTTTACCGGCAATTGCCCGCGGTACTCGAAGCGCTGTTCAGGAAGGGCGGCACGCTGATCGACAGCTCACCCATGTACGGCCGCGCCGAGCAGACCACCGGTGAATTGCTGTCGATCCATGAACCACGCTCGCCGGCCTTTCTCGCCACCAAGGTGTGGACGCGCGGGCGCGAGGAAGGCATCGCGCAAATGGAGCAGTCCTTCAGCCTTCTGCAAACCGAGCGCATCGACCTGATGCAGATCCACAATCTGCTCGACTGGCAAACCCATTTGCCTACCCTGCGCGAATGGCAGGAGCAGGGGCGGATTCGCTACATCGGCATCACTCATTACACGTCGTCGGCCTATGACGAAGTCGAAGCGGTGCTGAAAGCCGAGAAGCTGGACTTTCTGCAGATCAACTACGCCCTCGATGATCGTGCTGTCGAGAAACGCATCCTGCCGCTGTGTCGCGAGCGCGGGGTGGCAGTGATTTGTAATCGGCCATTTGGCGGCGGCGATCTGCTCGCCCGGCTCAAGGGCAAGCCGCTGCCGGCGTGGGTCTCGGATGTGCAGGTCAACAGCTGGCCGCAACTGGCGCTGAAATTTCTGCTGGCGCACCCGGCGGTGACCTGCGTGATTCCCGGGACCAGCAATCCCCGCTACATGGCCGACAACGCCGTAGCCGGTTTTGGGCCGATGCTGACCGATGCGCAGCGGCATCAGTTGATCGCGTTGCTGGGCTGATCGGTCTTTAAACTTCGCCAAAGCCCGCCCGGTTATTGCAAATTGTTCTAAAAAACTGTCAACCCTGACAGTTGGCTGAGCAGTGTCTGACGCCAATCATGCAGTTCCAGCCAAACGGCAGAACAGCATGAACTTGAAACACGAAAGATTTTTTGGTTTGGCAGGCGTCTGCCTGATATTGACGTCCCTCGAGGTAATCGGCGAAACCGCAGAGTACGTGTGCATGGGCAGCCAGAGAGGCCAAATCGCAATCGTGCGGGCGAATTCTTTATTGGAGGCGAACCAGATAGCCAAGGCAGCGTGGGGTGCTGCCGGTTGCTATAAAAAGTAATTCAACCGCGATAGCGCAACGCCTCCAGCAACAGCGCAAACGCCGGCGCTGCCTGGCGTCGGCTCGGGTAGTACAGGTGATAACCGGAGAATGCCGGGCACCAGTCCCCAAGCACCTGGGTCAGGCGGCCGTCGGCCAGAAATGGCGCAACGACATTTTCCGGGATGTAGCTCAGCCCGAAACCATCCAGCGCGGCGTCGAGCAACGGGTACACGCCATTCAGGGTGACTTGCCCGGCGACGCGAACCTTCAGGCTTACGCCGTCCTTTTCGAACTCCCACGCATACAGTCCGCCATTGGTTGGCAGGCGCAGGTTGTTGCAGGCGTGGTCGGTCAGGTCGCGCGGGGTCTGCGGCGCGGCGCGTCGAGCGAAGTAGGCGGGCGAGCCGACTACGGCCATGCGCATGTCGGGACCGATGCGTGTGGCGATCATGCCCTGCGCGACGTCTTCGCCCAAGCGCACACCGGCATCGAAGCCCTGACCGGCGATATCGACGAAACCGTAATCGCAGCAGACCTCGATGGCAACGTCCGGGTATTGCGGCAGGAACTCCTGCAACGCCGGACGCAGGATCCAGTTCAGCGAGTGGTCGGTGGCGCTGATGCGGATCTTCCCCGCCGGGGTCTCGCGCAGGTTGTTCAGGGCGGCCAGTTCCACCTCGATTTCCTCGAAGCGCGGGCCGATGGTTTGCAGCAGATGTTCGCCGGCCTCGGTCGGCGAAACGCTACGCGTGGTGCGGGTCAGCAGGCGCAGACCGAGACGCGCCTCGAGGCTGCGAATGGTATGGCTGAGCGCCGATTGCGACACGCCGAGCTTGGCCGCGGCCTTGGTGAAACTGCGTTCACGGGCAACGGCGAGAAAGGCGAGCAGGTCGGTGGCGTTTTCGCGAAGCATTGATGATTGTCCTGCATAAGTTTTTTTCGATTCTAGTCGATTATTCAATGAGTGCGGATCGCTACAGTGGCTGCATCACTTATCAGGAGAAACTGCCATGAACCCGATTGCTGCTTCTGCGCTGACGCTCTCGCTGCTGGCCGGTGAGGTGCAGGCCACTGAAAGCCCACGTGTTACGGTCACGCCAAATGGCTCGCAACCATCGGCCAAAGGACCCGCTGACTGGTTTACCGGCACGGTGCGGGTGGATGCGCCGTTCAAAGGTACCGACGAGGCGCGGGTCAGCGGCGCGACCGTTACGTTCGAGCCGGGTGCGAGAACGGCGTGGCATACCCATCCACTGGGGCAGACATTGATCGTGACCGCGGGGGCAGGCTTCGTGCAGGAATGGGGGCAGCCGATTCGTGAAATCCGCCCGGGCGATACCGTGTGGATTGCCCCGGGCGCCAAGCACTGGCACGGAGCGGCACCGACAACGGCGATGAGCCACATCGCGATTGCGGAAGTGCGGGACGGCAAGGTAGTGGACTGGATGGAGCAAGTCAGTGAAGAACAATATCCGCGCTAAGCGAGGCACCCTGTAGGAGCTGTCGAATGCAACGAGGCTGCGATCTTTGATCTTGCTTGGAGATCAACAGATCGCAGCCTGCGGCAGTTCCTACAGCGGGTGTTTTACGTCGACGTTTCTTCAGATCATCTCCGGCAACGACTCAAGAATCTTGTCCAGCGTAATCGGATACTCCCGCACCCTCGCGCCGGTGGCGTTGTAAATCGCATTCGCCACCGCTGCACTCACGCCGCAAATCCCCAATTCACCCACGCCCTTGGCCTTCATCGGCGAAGAAATCGGGTCGGTTTCTTCGAGGAAGATCACTTCCTGATGCGGAATGTCGGCGTGCACCGGCACTTCGTATCCAGCCAGGTCATGGTTGACGAAAAAGCCCAGGCGCTTGTCCACCGCCAGCTCTTCCATCAGCGCAGCGCCGACACCCATGGTCATTGCGCCGATCACCTGACTGCGCGCCGACGTCGGGTTGAGAATTCGCCCCGCCGCGCACACCGCGAGCATGCGCCGCACGCGGACTTCGCCAGTGGCAGCATCGACCGCGACTTCGACGAAATGCGCGCCGAAGGTCGATTGCTGATATTTCTCGGCCAGATCACCGAACTCGATGCTGTCCTCGCCGACCAGTGCGCCGCCTTCGGCCGCATTGCGCAGCGGCAGGCTCTTGCTGCCGACGCGCACCTGACCATCGGCAAACTCGGCCTGATCCGCCGCCAGTCCGAGCTTGGCCGCCACTGCTTCGCGCAGTTTCATGCAGGCGGCGTAGACCCCGGCGGTCGAACAGTTGCCACCGAACTGGCCGCCGGAGCCGGCCGACACCGGGAAGTCCGAATCGCCCAGACGCACCACTACATCATTGAGACCAACGCCCATCATCTCCGCAGCTGTCTGCGCGATGATTGTGTAGCTGCCGGTGCCGATATCAGTCATGTCCGTTTCAACAATCACCTTGCCGTCGCGCTCCAGGCGCACGCGGGCGCCGGACTTGACCAGCAGGTTGTTGCGAAACGCGGCCGCCACACCCATGCCGATCAGCCAACGACCTTCACGACGTGTGCCTGGTTGCGCCTTGCGCTGATCCCAGCCGAATTTCTCGGCGCCGATCTGCAGACATTTGACCAGTTGACGCTGAGAAAACGGCCGCTCGGTTTTCACCGGGTCGACTTGAGTGTCGTTAGCGATGCGGAACAACACCGGGTCCATCTTCAGCTGTTCAGCCATTTCGTCCATGGCGATTTCCAGCACCATCAGCCCCGGCGCTTCACCCGGCGCACGCATGGCATTGCCTTCGGGCAGGTCGAGCGGAGCGAGGCGCATGCTGACGCGACGGTTTTCTGCGGCATAGAGCAACTGGCTCGGTTGCGCGGCCAGTTCGACCTTGCCGTCAGCGAGGTTGCCTGACCAGCCTTCATGGGCGATGGCGGTCAGCTTGCCGTCCGCAGTGGCGCCCATGCGGATGCGCTGAATCGTTGCCGGGCGATGGGTGGTGTTGTTGGCCATTTGCGGGCGGGCGAGGGCCACTTTCACCGGGCGTCCAGCCATGCGCGCGCCGAGAGCGGCAAGGATCACGTCGGCGCGGATGAACAGTTTGCCGCCGAAACCACCGCCGATGTACGGCGAGACCAAACGGACTTTCTCCTTCGGCAAACCGAGGGTTTTCGCGATGTCACCGACACTCCAGGCGACCATCTGGTTCGACGTCCACACGGTCAGCTGATCGCCTTTCCACGCGGCCAATGTGGCGTGCGGTTCCATCATCGCGTGGGACTGGTCCGGCGTGGTGTAGGTCTGATCGAACTGCACCGGTGCGGCGGTGAAGGCTTTGTCGAAGTCGCCGTGATTGACGTCGGGCAGCTCGTCTTTCGGCTCGACGCCGAGGTCTTTGACGCTGGCCAGATCAAACTTGCCTTCGCTGGTTTCGTAATCGACCCTGACCAATTGCGCAGCGGCGCGGGCCTGTTCGAAGGTCTCGGCAACCACCAATGCAACGGCCTGCTGGTAATGCTGCACCTCGGGGCCGGCGAGCAGGTGTGCGGCGTTGTAATCACCCTTGTCGAGTTTGCCGGCGTTCTGCGCAGTGACAATCGCCAACACGCCGGGCGCGGCTTTGGCCTCATCGAGATGAATGGCTTTGATCCGCCCTTTGGCAATTGCCGAGTCGACCATGAAACCATAGGCCTGATTGGCCGCCGCTTCATGCTGTTCATAGGCGTAAGTCGCCTGGCCGCTGGTTTTCAACGGGCCTTCGATGCGCTCGGTGGGTTGGCCGACGACCTTCAGGCGGTCGATGGGATTGGTGGTGGCGGGCGTGTCGAATTTCATGCGGTTTCCCTCGCTTGCGCCAACACCGAAGCCAGCGTGCGCTCGACCAGTGTCAGTTTGAATTGGTTGTCATCGGTGGGCGTCGCGCCTTCCAGCAGGCGTTCGCTGACCGCTTTGGCGCCCTTGGGCAATAGCGCTTCTGCGGCTTCGACCCGCCACGGTTTCGGTGCAATGCCGCCAACGGCGACGCGGCCGGTGCCGTCCTTTTGCAGGATCAGACCCACCGAAACCAGCGCAAACGCGTAAGACGAGCGATCGCGAACCTTGTGATAAATGTGCGTGCCGCCGACCGGTGCCGGCAGGGTCACGGCGGTGATGAACTCGCCGGGCGTGAGGCTGGTTTCGATGTTCGGCGTGTTGCCCGGCAATTGATGGAAATCGGCCATGGGAATGCTGCGCGTGCTGCCGTCAGGCTTGACCGTTTCGATCTGCGCATCGAGGGCGCGCATGGCGATGGCCATGTCGCTCGGGTGAGTGGCGATGCAAGCGTCGCTGACGCCGATGATCCCCAACTGCCGGGTGACGCCGCCGATCGCCGCGCAGCCACTGCCGGGGTTGCGTTTGTTGCAGGCCTGGTGGGTGTCGTAGAAGTACGGGCAGCGGGTGCGTTGCAGCAGGTTACCGGCGGTGGTCGCCATGTTGCGCAGCTGCCCGGAAGCCCCGGCGAGCAGGGCGCGGGAGAGCAGGGCGTAGTCCTTGCGCACGCGCGCGTCGGCGGCCAGATCAGTGTTGCGTACCAGCGCGCCGATGCGCAGTCCGCCTTCGGGGGTAGCTTCGATCTGGTCCAGGCCGAGGTGGTTGATGTCGATCAGGTGCACCGGGGTTTCGATGTCAAGTTTCATCAGGTCGAGCAGGTTGGTGCCGCCGGCGATGAACTTGGCGCCCTCGACTTGCGCAGCCTGGGAAGCGGCTGCGGCAGGTGAGTCGGCGCGGCTGTAATTGAAGGCTCTCATGCCGGCACCTCCGCGACTTCAGTGATGGCTTCGATGATGTTCGAGTAAGCGCCGCAACGGCAGATATTGCCGCTCATGCGCTCCTGCAGTTCGGCGGCGATCAGTTTCGGCGGCTCGGTCAGGCTTGGGCTGACGTGGCTGGGAATGCCGTCGCGGATTTCCTTGAGCACGGCGACTGCCGAGCAGATCTGCCCCGGCGTGCAATAGCCGCACTGATAGCCGTCGTGCTTGATGAACGCGGCCTGCATCGGGTGCAGCTTGTCCGGCATGCCTAGGCCTTCGATGGTGGTCACCTCACTGCCGTCGTGCATCACCGCCAGGGTCAGGCAGGAATTGATCCGCCGGCCGTCGGCGATCACCGTGCAGGCGCCGCACTGGCCGTGGTCGCAGCCTTTTTTGGTGCCGGTCAGGTGCAGGTGCTCGCGCAGGGCGTCGAGCAGGGTGGTGCGGGTGTCGACTTCCAGCGTTTGCGGTTTACCGTTGACTTGCAGGGTTACTTGACTCATGGCCGGTTGCTCCAGACTGGCCGCGTAGGCCTTGAGGCTGATAAAGGGGGGCATGGCGAACGCCGTCGCGGTTACGGCGCCGAGGATCATGAAGTTGCGTCGGGAAATCGGCATGGTTCGATTCCTTGTCTCTCATCGGGCGGCAGGATTGCAAAAGGCCCAAAAGGGCGCGCCGGCATGCATGCCAGTCTCGTAAAAGGAGTGACCGCCGAAGAGGGGAAAAGGTTTTGTCGGATTTGCGCTAAAGAGTTATGTGCGCAGCTCATCAATTGACCTGTGGGAGCGAGCCTGCTCGCGAAAGCGTCGGGTCAGAACCAGCCGCTGCTGGATGTGCCGACCTCTTCGCGAGCAGGCTCGCTCCCACAGTGGAGATGTGTTTTTCAGTTATGGCCCACCCACCACCATCGAGGTAAACGGTGCGACATACGCCTGCAACGTCACCAGCCCGCCGACCAGGATCGCCAACACGATCGAGTGGAAGAACACGTAACGCAGGATCTCGCCCTCATGCCCGTACCAACGGGTCGCGGTGGAGGCGACGACGATCGACTGCGCATCGACCATTTTGCCCATCACCCCACCGGAACTGTTCGCTGCCGCCATCAGCACCGGACTGATACCCAGCTGTTCCGAGGTCACCCGCTGCAAGCCGCCAAACAGCACGTTCGACGCCGTGTCCGAGCCGGTCAGCGCCACCCCGAGCCAGCCGAGCAGCGTGCCGAACATCGGGTAGAAAATCCCCGTCGCCGCGAACGCCAGGCCCATGGTCGCATCGAGCCCCGAATAGCGGGTGAGAAAACCCAGCGCCAGCATCGCCGCAATGGTGATCAGCGAAAACCGCACCACCCATAACGTGCGCAGGTATTGCTTGATCAGCTGCGGGATCGAATAACCCATCAGCAAACCGCCGACGATTGCCGCCAGCAAGATGCCACTGCCGGTGGCGGTCAACCAGGTGAACTTGTAAATCGCTTCCTCGGCTTTCGGCGCCGCGACCACTGGCGGCACTTTCTCGATTTGCAGATGCAGGCTGGTAAAGGTCACGGCCGGGGCGAAGATCGGATTGGCCTCGCGTACCGGTTTGCCTTGCGGGTCGAGCTTGGCCGATTGCGTGACCGGGTCGATCACCGGGCGCGTATCGAACATGTTCTTGAAGCCCTGCGTGCCCCAGGCAAACACGAACACCGTGAGAATGATCCACGGCATCCACGCACGCATCACTGCCGGGCGCGCCTGATCGCTGAAGGCGGCGCTGGCGGTGACTTTTTCTTCCTCGACCTTGGAGTTGTCGACGCGACCGGACAGCGCCGCCGAAGTGTGGATGGTTGCCGGTTTCCACACCTTGAGGAACAGCGTCAGACAGGCCATGGAAATCAGCGCGGCGATCACGTCCACCAGCATCGGCCCGTGGTAGTTGGACACGAGAAATTGCGGGATGGCGAAACTCACTCCAGCCACCAGAATCGCCGGCCACACCTCGAGCATCTTGCGCCACCCGGCAAACGCCCAGATCAGCCAGAACGGCACCAGCACCGAGAAGAACGGCAACTGCCGACCGACCATCATCGACAGCTCCATCTCGTCCAGCCCGGTGACTTTGGCCAAGGTGATGATCGGCGTGCCCAGGGCGCCGAAAGCCACGGGTGCGGTATTGGCAATCAGCGCCAGACCGGAGGCGGCCAATGGTGAAAAGCCCAGGCCAATCAGGATCGCGCCGGTAACCGCTACTGGCGTGCCAAACCCCGCCGCGCCTTCGAAGAACGCGCCAAAGCAGAAGGCGATCAGCAGCAGCTGCAAACGCCGGTCATCGGTGATCCGCGCGAGGGAATCCTGCAGCACTTTGAACGATCCGTTCTCGGTGGTCAGGCGATGCAGAAAGATGATGTTGAGCACGATCCAGCCGATCGGCAGCAAGCCATTCGCCGCACCGAACAGCGCCGCCGAACCGGCCATGCCCGCCGGCATGTCAAAGGCAAAAATCGAGATCAGCAGGGCGGACGCCAGCGCCAGCAACGCCGCCAGATGCGCCTTGACGTGAAAGAACGCCAGCGCCGCGAGCATCACCACCACCGGCACCGCAGCCATCAGCGTGGAAAGCACCGGATTGCCGAACGGGTCATAGATTTGCTGCCAGACCATGGTCCACCTCTGCTTGTTGTTATTGAGGGTGCAGATCCATTGCATGGGGGTTGGTTGCAAGCAGTATAGGTGGCATTACGCCGCTGTTCGGGCGTGAGCAACGGGCCGACCAACGGTTGATAGTGGCCACTGAATCAACGTGCTTTTGCCCGGTCGTATCTGCGGCTGCGCACTGCGTCCCGCAGACGCGGGCAGCGTGGCGATTTCCGTCGTCAAGACCTTGGGTTTAGGGAAGTGTTGAATGAAGCAAGCGACAACCATGCTGCTCACTGTGACTGCCGCCGTATTGCTCAGCGGCTGTATTGCGGATTTTGATGATGACCACCGCCATGGCCGGCATTACGACCGCGACCATGGCCGCAATTACGATCACGACCGACGCTGGGATGACCGCGATGACGACCGCCGCGATGGCCGTCGTTATTACCGTGATCGCGATGATGACTGATTGAATGAGAAGAGGGCGTTCCCCTTAACAGGAACGCCCTCTGTGCATCAGCCTTCAGTTGAAAAAACGAGCGTTCGCCTGGACGCGGGATCGCGCAGGCACCGAGGCCTCGTGATCGAGCAAATGGGTGGCGAGTATGTCGCTCAGAAAACGGAACTGATCGTTGAGGCCGACCACTTCATTGCTGAAATGGTTGCTGGCGGCGGGCATCAGCAGATCGTCGAAATCTTCGTTGAACACCAGCGTCTGCGCCTTGCGCGGCACGACGTGCTGTTGGTAGTAGTTGCTGCCGAACACCGGGAAACTCACGGAGAGGGTGACTTGAGTGTGGGTCATGATATGAACGCCTCGTTGTGTGTCGGATGTGCCAATCGTGCCTTTCGTGAGGGAGGGGCGGAAGGCAATCGTGGCGATGGTGGATATCGACGGCAGTGATGATGAACAGGATCCCCTGTGGGAGCGGGCTTGCCCGCGAAAGCGGTGTGTCAGTCGATACATCTGGTGACTGGTGCACTGCTTTCGCGAGCAAGCCCGCTCCCACATTGATCATCAGCCAAGCAGTCACCTGCCTATACTCAAACCAGCACCTCCCCAAGCCAAAGGACACCACCACCGTGAACCCGCGTGCGCTGGTCGTCGCCGCACTGTTTCTGCTGGCCGGCTGCGCCACCTCGGCCCGGGCACCGGTGAGTGCGCCACAGGCGGTGGTGGTGTCGGCGCAAACCTGGCAGCAGATCGACCGCGAAATCATCAGCGCCTCGCAGCAGGCCACCGAGCAGGTCAAGCTGTTCGCCCGTGGCTCGATGGAACATTGGCGCACGCGGATCTATCAGCAAACTGAAGAAAATTTCATCCCTTGGTTCAGCAGCTATTGGACTCAGGAATGGCTGTCAATGAAGGTCAGTTGGTACACGATCAGTGCCGGCGGCGAGCAGGACGCTTCGGCGAAACGGCTGGCGGCGTATCTGCTTGAGCAATATCAGGAAAAAGTCCTCGCGCCGGTCGCCGTGGAGATCGATCCGGACGCGATCCTGGCGCAGGCCACGGCGTTCTACGCCCAATTGATGGCGCAGCAGATGCCGCTCATCGCCCAGCGCCACGGCGTGCCGATCGCACAGCTCAACGGTCGCTTGCAGAAGATCCCGGCCATCGCCCTTGGCCCGCCGCCGGCACGGGATGCTTCGTTGTTCAAGGTCATCAGTACCGAACCGCTGAACACTCTGCCGGCGTACGCCGCGCTGATCGACAAGATCCACACCGACGGCGGCGCCAAAGGCATCTCATCCACCGACGCGGCGATGGCCCCGGTGGCCAAGCGCGCCAGCCAGCGCATCGAAGCGGAAATGGCCCCGCGTGGCGCCGCCAGTGCGGTGGCGGCAGCAGCCGGGAAACTGGCCGGGGCGATGATTTCGGTCGGCGTGGCCGGCATCCGCGCGATCATCCAGGCCAACGACCGTCCGGACAGCGAAGCACTGATCCGCAGCAGCCTCGGTAATACGTTCGACAAAGCCTGGCAGAAGTTGCTGCAAAACCCGACTACAGGGGTGATGGCGGGCACGTTGCACATGGCCGGGCAGGTCGAGGGCAATTTGAGCGCTGGCGCAGAGCCGCCCGTCGGGCTGGATGACAATCGCGTCGAATGGCGCCCGCCGCAATCGACCAGTCAGCAGATCGAACCCAACCTGCAAGGAGAATGAACATGGCTTACATCGATATCTTCGTGGCGCCGGTGCCTGACGCCAATCATGAGCAGTACAAAAAACACTGTGAGATCGCCGCCAGGCTGTTCAAGGAATATGGCGCCGTGGATGTCGTCCAGTGCTGGGGTGACGACGTACCCGAGGGCAAACTCACGTCGTTTCCACTGGCGGTCAGACTCAAGGACGGTGAAACCGTGTCGTCCGGCTGGCTGATCTGGCCAAACAAGGCGACCCGCGACGCCGGTATGGCGAAAATGATGGAAGACCCGCGCATGCACCCCGACGTCAATCCGATGGGCTTTGATGGCCAACGAATGATTTTCGGCGGTTTCAAGACGCTCTCTGAATCCTGATGGCATTGCGAACGCCCGTGGCCGCGTGCAATTGCAGCACGCGCCACAGCGGCTCGTCGACGATCAACCTCGACGCCAGACGCCTTTGCCGCTCAAACGCGACCGGTCATGCGCCACGGTGAAATCCTGCTCCGGCCCCTTCGGCACCACGCCGGTCGGGTTGATGGTCTTGTGGCTGCCGTAATAGTGATGCTTGATGTGCTGGAAATCCACCGTCTCGGCGATGCCCGGCCACTGATACATCTCGCGCAGCCAGTTCGACAGGTTCGGGTAGTCGGCAATCCGCCGCAGGTTGCACTTGAAGTGCCCGTGGTACACGGCGTCAAAGCGAATCATCGTGGTGAACAGGCGCACATCGGCCTCGGTCAGGTATTCCCCGCTCAGGTAGCGATTGGCGCCCAGCAGTTGCTCCAGATGATCCAGTTCGGCGAATACTTCATCGAATGCCTGTTCGTAGGCCTGCTGGGACGTGGCGAACCCGGCACGATAGACACCGTTGTTCACCGCCGGATAGATACGCTCGTTCAGCGCATCGATTTCGTTGCGTAGCGGCGCCGGGTAAAAGTCCAGATCGTTACCAGTGATGCCGTCGAAGGCGCTGTTGAACATGCGGATGATTTCCGCCGATTCATTGCTGACGATGCGTTTGAGTTTCTTGTCCCACAGCACTGGCACTGTCACGCGACCGGTGTAATCAGGGGTGTCGGCGGTGTAGCGCTGGTGCATGAAATCGAAGCCGTCGAGCTTGTCGCCCGTCGAGCCTAGCGCTTTGTCGAAGGTCCAGCCGTTTTCCAGCATCAGCCAACTGACGACCGAAACGTCGATCAGACCTTCCAGCCCTTTGAGTTTGCGCAGGATCAGCGTGCGATGCGCCCAAGGGCAGGCAAGGGAAACATAAAGGTGATAGCGCCCGGCTTCGGCGGCGAAACCGCCATCGCCGCTAGGGCCTGCCTGACCATCGGCGGTCACCCAGTTGCGGCGTTGCGCTTGTTCGCGCTGGAACGCGCCGTCCTTGCTGCTTTCGTACCACTTGTCCTGCCAGTGGCCATCGACGAGTAAACCCATGATCAAGACTCCTGAAAACCAATATTCGTTGGAGTCGAGTCTATTCCGATGAGTTCGAACAAAAAGCGCAAAGATCGGGCGCTAATGATCGGTTAGATCGATGTGTTTCGTGCTGCCCAATACTGCTCGGCCGTGGCGAAGGCTTGCTCGCGATCTTGACCAAGGCCACGCAGGGCAAGGGCCATGGTCGCAATCAAGGCCATTTGCGGGTAACTGTCGACCACGTCGCCACGCCATACCGCTTTCAAGTGTTCGATGTCCAGCGCGGCCGGTTTGACGTGGCGCTGCGCTGACAGCTGTGGCCATTCTTCATCCCAGCTCTGACCGCCGCTGGTGCCATAGAGATGACTGGTGGCGTCCGGGTTGATCTCGATTTCACCGCCATCACCCTTGACCACAATCGCCGTATCGCCGAGCAAGCCGCTGGCATCGCGATGTACCGCCTGATAGCCCGGATGGAAAATGCTCTGCAGGCCACAACGTGCCCCGAGCGGATTGAGAATCCGCGCCAGCGAGTGGATGGGCGAACGCAGGCCCAGGGTGTTGCGCAGGTCGATCATCTTCTGCAACTGCGGCGCCCAGTCCACCAATGGCATAAAGGCCAGGCCGCCGTTGTCCAGCGCCGTGCCCACTTGCTGCCAGGTGCGGCACAGGGGAATGTTCAATTCGCCCAGCAATTGTTCGCTGTACAGGCGCCCGGCCGTGTGCGCGCCGCCGCCATGCATGAAGATGCGCACGCCGTTCTGCGCCAGGCACTTGGCTGCCAGCAGGTACCACGGCAGATGGCGTTTTTTGCCAGCGTAGGTCGGCCAGTCCAGGTCGACATTCAATGCCGGCGCCTGCAAGCGCTCGCGCAGGGCTTCGGTGAACCCGGCCATTTCCTCGGCGCTTTCTTCCTTGTGCCGCAGCAACATCAGGAAGGCACCGAGTTGCGTATCTTCGACCTTGTCGTCGAGCACCATGCCCATGGCCTCGCGGGCTTCCTCGCGCGTCAGGTCGCGGGCGCCGCGCTTGCCTTTGCCGAGAATGCGCACGAATTGTGCGAACGGATGTTCGGCAGGCGTTTCGAGGGTCAATGCTGGAAAGTCGTTCATAGGCAATTCGTCGGTTTGGGCAGGCCCGCCAGTTTCGCGGCGAGTTTGGCAGGGGTGCCTTTGAACAGTCGGTTCAGGTGCAGGCTATTGCCTTTGTCGGCGCCGAGTTTCAGCGCGGTGTACTTGATCAGCGGCCGCGTGGCCGGCGATAGCTGGAACTCGGCATAGAAACTGCGCAGCAGCTCGAGAACCTCCCAGTGTGCGGGGGTCAACTCGATGTCCTCGGCGGCGGCGAGGGCGCTGGCGACTTCGGCTGACCAGTCGCTGAGGTCAACGAGGAAGCCGTCCTTGTCCAGTTCGATGGCGCGGGCGCCGACGGTCAGGGAATTCATAGCCAGCTGTTGACCTTGGCGTGACGGATCGACAGCTCGACGAAGCCCGGGTAATCGATGGCTTCGGCCCAGTCCGGAATTTCGATCGCTCGCGCTTGTGCGTCTTCAATCAATACAAACAGCTTGATGGTTCGCTCTTGCAGAGCAGAAAACGCCACAGTGCCCGGTTGCAGCGCATACACCGCATCGCCGGATAACAACACGGCATCGGCGCTGCCGAGCAGGCGCAGGCAACTGCTCAGGCGATCGTCGCCGAACGGGGAGTGAGACAACACATGCAAAGTCGACATCAGAGGGTGATCACCTGATCGTAACGGTCAATAAGGGCGGTGATGTGTTCAGCGGCAAGCGGCTGCGCTTCTTCCAGCGACAGTTTGCCAAGACCGCGATTGCTGGCGCTTTCGGCGCAATAGAACAGCTCTTCGACACCAAACATCGGCAGCGCCTGCAGATTGGCGCTGAGGTCTTTCTGCTGCACGGCCTTGGCGTTCTGGCCGGCGGCCAGTTGCAGCACGCCGTCATCGAGAAACAGCAAACCGATCGGCAGATCAAAGGCGCCACCGGCGAGCACGATATCCAGCGCTTCCCGCGCGCCGGGGCCGGACCAAGGCGATTGGCGGCTGATGATCAATAGCGATTTGGCCATGTTCACGCGCCTCCGAAACAGATCAGGCGGTCAGCGTCCTGCACGGCGTCGTGCAATTGACCCAGACCGGACAACTCCCACGGCGCGCTCAGCGAAGTCGCTTGACGCTGGTAACGTTTGGCTTCTTCGTCGTTCAACACACCACGGCGCAACGCGGCGGCGATGCAGACCACGCCGTCGAGTTGCTCTTCATTGATAAAGGCGCGCCATAGCCTGGGCAAGTCCAGTTCATCCTGCGGCGTCACCAGCGCATCGGAAGCGTTGAACACGCCGTCCTGATAGAAGAACAGCCGGACGATCTCATGTCCGCCGGCCAGCGCGGCCTGGGCAAACAGCAGGGCACGACGCGAGGAGGGCGCATGGGCGGCGGAAAACAGCGCAATGGCGAACTTCATGATGGACTCGATCAGCGAAACTGCGGCCATGATAAAGCTTTATTGCGGCAGCCGCGAAACCCCAGTTTTACGCAGATTCCTTTGTAGGAGCTGCCGAAGGCTGCGATCTTTTGATCTTGAAGAGCAAAATCAAAAGATCGCAGCCTTCGGCAGCTCCATCGATTACGGGGTAATGCCGTAGAGATCGCAATACTCGACCCAGTCCATTCCGGCCATCTCCGCCACCTCCCGATGCACCTCCAGTCGTTGCGCCTGGTAGTCCTCGGGCGAGTCAGCGGTCAATTGCAGCGTCAGTTCCCAGGCAAATAATCCCTGGCTTTCCGCCTCGGCCTCGAACGCTTCATGCAGGCGTTCTTCGCGATACTGCGCCTGGGTTTCGCCCTTGGCCTGAGCCAGCAGCGGGTTGAGATGATCGAGGGTTTCACGCAGTTCGGGTCGCGCATCGAGAAACAGTGTCAGAGCCTGTTCATGTCGCTGGTCGCTAGGCGCCATGTAATTTCCTTGTGTGGCTGAAGATCTCAGGGTGCCGCAGCTGCTCGCGCGTGTCGCGCATAAAAACAGTAAAGCAGAACGATTTGCCACGTTGCAGTGCTACAGTCCGCTTTTTTCTCAATGAGCGAATGTAATGCGAATGCTGATGGTAGCGCTGGCGGCGGCCCTGTTGGCCGGGTGCGCCGGTTCGGTGATGAACGATGCTCGCACCAAGAGCCCGGACAAGGTCCTGACCTCGGACAAGCCCGAGAAAGACGTCGCCCGGTGCGTGCAATTTGCCTGGCAGGACGAAGCGGTGTTCGGCGTCGACGCGGCGGCCTATCTGGAACTACGCAAGTCCGGTGGCACTACGGTTTACACGCGTTCGGCAGAGTCGTTTGTCGATGTGATTACCGAAGCCTCGGGTACGACTTTGAATTACTACGCACAGCAGAGTGATTTTGTCGCGATGCGGCGGATGGCGGCGATGGCGACCTGCCTCTGATTGTGTGTCGAGGCGGCTCACGCTTTCGCGAGCAGGCTCGCTCCCACAGATTGAAATGCTTTCCAGTTTGGGAGCGAGCCTGCTCGCGCAAAAGGGCGACACAGTCAATCGATCAGCCGCTTCTGGAAAAAATGCCGCTTGTGCCCCAGCGGATAATCGACAATCTCGCCGCATTCGCTGTATCCGACCTTTCTGTAAAACTCCGGGGCCTGGAAAGAAAAGGTGTCGAGCCAAATGCCCACGCAATCTTGCTCCCGGGCAAAGTCCTCGGCCATGCGCATCAGCTTTGTGCCGATACCCTGACCACGGCCTTGCTCCGGGACCGCGAGCAATTCAATGAACAACCAGCGGTAGAACGTGTGGCCATACAGGCCACCGAGGATCTCGTCGTTTTCGTTACGCACCAGCAAGGCAATCGGCTCCCACGTGGATGGCCCGGCCTTGGCAACGTTGTGTGCACGCAAAGGCGCAAGAATCGCTGCGCGCTGTTCCTCGGTAGGGCTCTGCGTCAACTCGATACGCAAGTTCATGCATGACTTCCTTGTGTAATTGAACGCCCAGCCTAACCCGTCCGGGCAAGCGTCTCCAAGCCCATCGATCAAACAAGCGGAACCGCCAAACCAGCGCTGCGGTCTAGGCTTTTATCGCGTCTTTCCCTGAGCGCGATTGATGAGGACATCCCGTGAATATTTTTGAAGCCCTGCGCGAAAGCCACGAGCGCCAGCGCACTTATGCCAAAGCTCTGATCGCGACCAGCGGCGACAGCCCTGAGCGGGTCGAGGCTTACAAACAGCTGAAAGCCGAACTGCAAGCGCACGAAACCGCCGAAGAGCGGCACTTCTATATCCCGTTGATGGAAATTGACGAAGGCGTGGACCTGAGCCGCCACGCCATCGCCGAGCACCATGAAATGGACGAGATGATGGAAGAACTCGACGAGACCGAAATGTCCAGTCCGGCGTGGCTGGCCACGGCCAAGAAGCTTTCCGACAAGGTTCATCACCACCTCGAGGAAGAAGAGCACAAGTTCTTCCAAATGGCCGGCAAGCTGCTCGACGATAAACAGAAGGCGCAACTCGCCGGGCAGTACGAAAAGGAGTATCAGGCGCAACTGTCTGAATGACCAAAAGCGACTCGGCGTGTAGGTGTTCAGCTACACGTTGAGTGCGACGTGTCGACTTGAGCTGGTTATCCATCCAGTATTTTCGGGTTTTCTATTTTCTGCACAGTCGCATTGCGACAAAAGCGCCGATGGACAAAAAATTCACCTCCGTTAGCTTGAAGGCCTCTCCTCGGGAAGGAGGGTTCTCAAATCAACGGAGTGAAAAACATGAATCAGGCAACAGCACAAACCCAACTGAAACACGGTCGCGTCATCTCGCCAGCAAGTCGCGGCGCGGTCGCCATCGACCTCGGCTTGCTCGGCGCCTGGCAAGTCAATGAAATGGAAGGTGGCAAGAACTTTCCGGCCATGGAAGCCGGACCGTTTCCGTCACCCTTTGAAACAGACTCCGCCAGCGTCGCGCCGCCGGCCGACGGTTACATTCTCAGTGGCGGCAAGACCGATGCCCGCGATTGCGTGAACTACACCAATGACGAGATGAGCAATAAGCTCGGCCGTGCCTTCAGTTGGCCGCTGCTCAATGTCGATCCGGGGCAGATTCTCAAAGTCACATGGGCCTACACAGCGCCGCACACCACCCGTGGTTATCGCTGGCTGATCACCAAGGACGGTTGGGATCCACAGCAACGCATCAGCCGTGCGCAACTGGAAACTCAGCCTTTCTTCGAGGATTTCTACCCGCAAGTGCCGTATTACAGCCATGCCGGTGAACTGAAGGCGAAGGTCGATCACCAAGTGCAGCTGCCGGCGAACAAGAAGGGCCACCATGTCATTGTGCTGATGTGGATCGTTGCCAACACCGGCAACGCTTTCTACCAGGCCTTCGACGTCGACTTCCAGTAACAGCGGTGGCTGAACGAGCCCGGTAGCGCTGCCGGGCTTTTTTTGTCAGCGCAATTGTTCGACCATGGCCGTCCACTCATGAAGACAGGATCAGACGCGATGTCCAACACAGCCGAACGGGTCAACATCGTCGACACTCAGGTGTTGTCCCACGACTGGTATCTGCTGAAGAAAATCACCTTCGATTACCACCGCAACAATGGCGAGTGGCAACGTCAGACCCGCGAGGTCTACGACCGGGGAAATGGCGCGGCGATTTTGCTGTTCAACCGCGAGAAACGCACCGTGGTGTTGACCCGTCAGTTCCGCTTGCCGGTATTCGTCAATGGTCACGATGGGTTGCTGATCGAGGTGGCAGCAGGGTTGCTGGAGGGTGCCGCGCCTGAGCAGCGTATTCGTGACGAAGCCGAGGAGGAAACCGGTTACCGCGTGCATGACGTGAAGAAAGTATTCGAGGCGTTCATGAGCCCCGGTTCAGTGACCGAGAAGTTGCACTTTTTTATCGCTGAATACGATGCCGCCTCCAAGGTCAGCGACGGTGGCGGCCTGGAAGAGGAAACCGAAGAACTGGAAGTGCTCGAGTGGGGATTCGACGAGGCGCTGGCGGCGTTTCAGCGCGGCGAGATCTGCGATGCGAAGACCATCATGTTGTTGCAGTACGCAGCGATGAATAACCTGTTCGGCGCCTGAGTCAGAACAGCTCGCCTGTTTTGCCGAACGTTGACCATTGGCCGCCCTCAAGCATCAGTAACCGCTCTTTAGCCTCCAGCCCACCGGCGAAACCCGTCAGTTTTCCAGAAGCGCCGATCACTCGATGACACGGCGCAACAATGGATATCGGGTTGCGCCCGTTGGCGGCGCCGACCGCTCGAACCGCCGCCGGATGGCCGATCTGCAGCGCTATCTGGCTGTAGGTGCGCGTCTCGCCAAACGGAATAGTCAGCAGTGCCGCCCAGACTTTCTTCTGGAATTCGCTGCCGACAAATTCCAGCTCGACATCGAAGCGATTCCGCGTGCCGGCGAAATACTCTTCGAGTTGCCGCGCGGTCTGCATGAGGATCGGGTTGTCCGGCGCTTCGCTCATGGGTCCCAGCCGCACCCGGTTCGGTTTGTCGTTTTCCCAGAGGATGGCCGCGAGTCGGCTGCCGTTCGCGACCAGCTTCAACTCACCGACCGGCGAGGGCAGGGTGATGAACGTGTAAGACATGATGGCGACTCCAGAGCAGGGCAGTAACTCGGCCCAGCATACTGGGTGAACGGGGAGGCGCAATACGCAAAGCCGACCATACTGCTTGTTGCTTCTGAAGCGTTGCCCTGCGTTTGGCGCAGTCCCCAAAAACAAAAAGAGATCGACTCATGAAGTACGAACCTTTGGCCAGATCGCTCATTGCGACCTCCCTGGCGCTCAGCTGTCTCATGGCGCACGCGGCATCCGTGGCGCCGGTTGCGGCGGAAAACGGCATGGTGGTCACCGCGCAACATCTGGCGACCCATGTCGGCGTCGACGTTTTGAAAAACGGCGGCAATGCCGTGGATGCGGCAGTGGCCGTGGGCTATGCGCTGGCGGTGGTCTACCCGGCCGCGGGCAACCTTGGCGGTGGCGGGTTCATGACCATTCAACTGGCAGACGGGCGCAAGACCTTTCTCGATTTCCGTGAGAAAGCCCCGCTGGCGGCGACGGCGAACATGTATCTGGACAAGGACGGCAACGTCGTTCCGGACCTCAGCACGCGCGGCCACCTGGCTGTCGGCGTGCCGGGCACCGTGTCCGGCATGGAGCTGGCGCTGAGCAAATACGGCACCAAGCAGCGTAAGGACATGATTGCCCCGGCGATCAAACTGGCCGAAGACGGTTTCGAGTTGCAGCAGGGCGATGTCGAACTGCTGGAGTACGCCACCGATGTGTTCAAGAAGGACATGCGCGATTCCGGCTCGATCTTCCTCAGCAACGGCGAGCCGATGCAGGTCGGGCAGAAACTGGTGCAAAAGGATCTGGCGAAAACCTTGCGGACAATTTCCGACAAGGGCGCCGACGGCTTCTACAAAGGCTGGGTCGCCGATGCCATCGTCACTTCCAGTCAGGCCAACAAAGGCATCATCACCCAGGCTGACCTGGACAAATACAAGACTCGCGAATTGGCCCCGGTGGAGTGCGATTATCGCGGCTATCACGTCGTCTCCGCGCCACCGCCAAGCTCCGGTGGGGTGGTGATCTGCCAGATCATGAATATTCTCGAAGGCTACCCGATGAAAGACCTGGGCTTTCATTCCGCTCAGGGCATGCACTACCAGATCGAAGCGATGCGCCACGCGTACGTCGATCGCAACAGCTACCTTGGCGATCCGGACTTCGTGAAAAATCCGATCGAGCATCTGCTGGACAAGAACTACGCGACCAAACTGCGCAACGCCATCCAGCCGCAAAAGGCCGGCATCTCAGCTGAGCTCAAGCCCGGCGTCGCGCCCCACGAAGGCAGCAACACCACGCACTATTCGATCGTCGACAAGTGGGGCAATGCTGTTTCGGTGACTTACACCCTTAATGACTGGTTCGGCGCGGGCGTCATGGCGAGCAAGACCGGGGTGATCCTCAACGATGAGATGGACGATTTCACCTCCAAAGTCGGCGTGCCGAACATGTATGGGCTGGTTCAAGGCGAGGCCAACGCCATCGCTCCGGGCAAGGCACCGCTGTCGTCGATGAGTCCGACCATCGTCACCAAGGACGGCAAAGTGGTGATGGTGGTCGGCACGCCGGGTGGCAGCCGGATCATCACCGCAACCTTGCTGACCATGCTCAACGTCATCGATTACGGCATGGGCCTGCAGGAAGCGGTCGACGCGCCGCGCTTCCACCAGCAATGGATGCCGGAAGAAACCAACCTCGAAGACTTCGCCGCCAGCCCAGATACGAAAAAGATCCTGGAGAGCTGGGGCCACAAGTTTGCCGGCCCACAGGACCCCAACCACATCGCCGCGATTCTGGTGGGAGCGCCGTCACTGGGTGGCAAACCGATTGGCAAGAACCGCTTCTACGGCGCCAACGATCCACGGCGCAATACCGGCTTGTCATTGGGTTACTGAGCGGAGTAAAAGAGGGGCGGGCGCAGGTCCGCCCCATTCTCAAGGATTGATCAAGGAAGGCTCGACATGACCACCGCATTACTGATCATCGACGTCCAGCAGGCGCTGTGTGCTGGTGAATATCAGTGTTTTGAAATCGACCGTGTGATCACCACGATCAATGGTCTGAGCCAACGCGCCCGCGACGCTGGCGTTCCGGTAGTGTTGATTCAGCATGAAGAAAAGGACGGTCCATTCGTGCATGGGGCGGACGGTTGGCAACTGGCTAACGGTCTGCTGACTTCGACGAAAGACTTGCGCGTAGGCAAAACTACCGGGGACTCTTTCTACCAGACCGATCTCGGCAAGCTGCTGCCCAGCGAGGACTTCGAACGCCTGATCATCTGCGGCCTGCAAACCGATTACTGCGTCAACGCCACGGTGCGCAGTGCACATAAGCTGGGCTACGACGTTATCGTCGCGCAGGATGCGCATTCGACGGTCGACAACGGCCACATGAGCGCCGACGACATCATTGCCCAACACAACAAGGACTTCGCCGCCCTGACCAGTTCCGTGGCACGAATCGACATCAAACCGGCAGCTCAAATCACCTTCTGAACTTACACAAAACCCATGTGGGAGCGAGCCTGCTCGCGAAAGCGCTGTGACAGCCAACATCAAACCGACTGATATACCGCCTTCGCGAGCAGGCTCGCTCCCACAGGGATTTGGTCGGTCTCAACATCAGAGAGCACCGCAGTCGGAAACGACGCACTAGGTCTGGACGCGATTCGCCTCACGCAGTAACCGCTCGATCTGTGCCAGTTCCCACGTGCTGAGCAGACTCACCGGGTCCGTGCCATAACGCTGCCAAGTGTCCAGCGTCGCTTCATCCCCGGCGCAGTTGCGCGCGTAATCACAGTGATGCAAATGCCCCTCGGCGAAGTCCAGCAGCAGATGCCAACCCTCGATATCAACGGCAATCAGCCCGGACTCGGACATTACCTCGCAGACTTCGAACGCAAGCACGCCCAGCGCAGCTTCGCGCAGACGCTGACACACATCCCGGGCGGACAAAAACGCTGACATGCTGCGACTCGATTCGATGGACAAGCCTGCAAGGATAAGGCCCGCGCCACCCCATGTCAGCGTTTCACTGGCCCGAGGCCGAACAATTCCGTAACATTCGCCTCCCTCTTTTTTCGCGAAAACAGCAGCCGTGCCCAGCGGCCGCTCAGTCAGGTAAGCCATGAAACCGATTCGTCTGCGCGCCGATGTCCTCGCCGGACTCACCACCTCGTTCGCCCTGTTGCCCGAATGCATTGCTTTCGCGCTGGTGGCGCATCTCAATCCGCTGATGGGGCTGTACGGCGCGTTCATCATTTGTACGCTGACCGCATTGTTCGGCGGCCGACCAGGCATGGTCTCCGGCGCGGCGGGTTCGATGGCGGTGGTGATCGTCGCGCTGGTGGTGCAACACGGCGTGCAATATCTGCTGGCGACGGTGCTGCTCGGCGGTCTGATCATGATGGCGTTCGGGCTGCTACGCCTGGGCAAACTGGTGCGCATGGTGCCGCATCCGGTGATGCTCGGTTTCGTCAACGGCCTAGCGATCATCATTGCCCTGGCGCAACTGGAGCACTTCAAAAACGGCGAGCACTGGCTCAGCGGTACGCCGTTGTATCTGATGGCCGGGTTGGTGCTGCTGACCATGGCCATCGTTTACATCCTGCCGCGCCTGACCAAGGCGGTGCCGCCGGCCCTCGTGGCGATCCTCGGTGTCGGCTTGCTGGTCTACCTGTTCGGCCTGCCGACCCGCACGCTCGGCGACATGGCGCACATTGCTGGCGGTCTGCCGACCTTTGCCGTGCCGGACATTCCATGGAGCCTGGAAACGCTGCGCATCATCGCCCCGTACGCGATCCTGATGGCGATGGTCGGCCTGCTGGAAACCCTGCTGACGCTGAACCTGACCGACGAAATCACCGAGACCCGTGGCTATCCGGATCGCGAGTGCGTAGCGCTCGGCGCGGCGAACATGGTGTCCGGGGCGTTCGGTGGCATGGGTGGTTGCGCGATGATCGGCCAGACGGTAATCAACCTCAGCTCCGGCGGGCGCGGACGTTTGTCCGGCGTGGTCGCTGGCGTGTTGATCCTGTTGTTCATTCTGTTTCTGTCGCCGCTGATCGAGCGAATTCCGTTGGCCGCGCTGGTGGGTGTGATGTTCGTAGTGTCGCAGCAGACCTTTGCCTGGGCGTCCTTGCGGGTGATCAACAAGGTGCCGGCGCACGATGTGCTGGTGATCATCGCCGTGACCACCATCACCGTGTTCACTGATCTGGCCACGGCGGTGCTGTGCGGGATCATCATCGCCGCGCTCAATTTTGCCTGGCAGCAGGCGCGTGAACTGTACGCCGACGAACATCTGGAGGCCGATGGCAGCAAACTCTATCGCCTGCACGGCACGCTGTTCTTCGCCTCGACCACGCCGTTTCTCAATCAGTTCGATCCGGCCAACGATCCGGCCAGAGTCACTCTCGACTGCCGCCATCTGAGCTTTGTCGACTACTCGGCGATTGCCGCATTGAAAACCCTGCGTGAACGCTACGCCAAGGCTGGCAAGCATTTACAGGTGTTTCACCTGTCGGAACGCTGCAAGAAGTTACTCAAGCGCGCTGGCGTTGATCACGACTGACACCGCTGGCGTTGCGTCCTTGAGCCAGGTCTTGCCGAGAATCCGCGAGACCTGTTCGGCGGAGTAGGGCTTGGCGAGAAACTCGAAACCCTCGTAACCGCTGCGTGCCAGTTCTTCGCTGTAGCCGGAAGTCAGTATCACTGGCAGATCGGGGCGGCGCTGGCGCAGTTCTTTGGCCAGCGCGACGCCAGTGATGCCCGGCATGACCACGTCGGAGAACACCGCGTCGAATGCCATGGCATCGCTGCCGGCCAATTGCAGGGCTTCTTCGGCGTTGGTCGCCCACGCGGTTTCATAGCCCAGATCCTGCAGGATCTGATTGGCGAAACGGCCGACATCGAGATTGTCCTCGACGACCAGCACCCGGCGTTTTTCGCACGCCTGATGCACCTCGCCATCGTCCTTCGTGTCATCCACCTCAGCCTCGTCCGCCGGCACTTCCGGCAGATACAAGGTGAACTCGGTGCCTTGGCCGAGCACGCTGGAGACATCGACGTTACCTCCCGATTGCTTGGCGAAGCCGAACACCTGCGACAGCCCCAGCCCCGTGCCCTTGCCGACTGCTTTGGTGGTAAAGAACGGCTCGAAGATATGTTCGAGGGTGTGTGCATCGATGCCGGCACCGGTATCGGCCAGGGCAATCGACACGAAGTGGCTGCTCGAACCGGCGTGGCCGCGAATCGCCGGCAGTGGTTTGCGGCACTCCAGGCGCAATTTCAGCTCGCCCTGACCGTCCATTGCGTCGCGGGCGTTCAGGGCGATGTTGATCAGCGCGGTTTCGAACTGACTGAGGTCGACACGGATGTAGCAGGGGTGATCCGGGCGTTCAACGCATACGTGTATCTGTGCGCCAGTAACCGATTCGAGCATTTCGCCGATATTGGCCAGACGTTCGCCGGCATCGACCACTTGCGGATTGAGCGGCTGGCGGCGGGCGAAAGCGAGTAACTGGCTGGTCAGTTTCGAGGCACGCTCGACTGTGTCGGACACCGCACGCATATAGCGCTGACGGCGTTCTTCCGGCAGGTTGGGCTGGCGCAGAAAATCCACCGACGAGCGAATGATCGTCAGCAGATTGTTGAAGTCATGGGCAACGCCGCCGGTCAACTGGCCGATCGCTTCGAGCTTCTGCGACTGGCGCAACGCTGATTCGGCTTGAGCCAGACGCAGGCTGCGTTCCTCGACCCGCTGTTCCAGTGTGGCATTGAGTTCAGCGAGCGCCAGCAGGCCTTCGCGGACATTGGCGTCGGCACGCACGCGCTCGATATGCGCCCAGCAACGTTCGGTGACTTCGCTGAGCAGGGCCTGTTCGAAGCTGGACCAGATGCGCGGCACTTTGTCGTGAATGGCCATTAACGCGGTAAGGCGACCTTGCTTGATCAGCGGCACGCAAATGGTGGCGGTGATGCCTATGCCCTGGAAGGTCGCCGATTCCTCCGGCGGCAACTCGCTGCGGTTGTCGTGAATTACCAGCGGTTCACCGGCGCGTAGCAGACGCACTGCCTTCTCACCGAAATCGCGCAATTGATAATGGCCGACGATGCTCGGCGAACCCGGCGCCGCGTAATCGCCACGAATGGTGAAACCATCTTCGTCGGCATCCATGTCGGCGTAGGCGCAATTGGACAGACGTAGTTGCTCGACCATCAGCCGCGTGCTCGCCGCCAAAATCGATTGCGCATCCGTGGCGTTGGTTACCGCGTTGCCAATGGCATCGAGGACGGCCAGGCGTCGATTGAGATAAACGGTCTGGGTGGTTTCGGTGACGGTGTCGATCATGCCGACGACATTGCCGTGGGAGTCGCGAATCGGGCTGTAACAGAAAGTGAAGAACGCCTGCTCCGGGCCCTTGCCGCGTTCGATCTGTAGAGCAAAGTTTTCGATGTAGGTCGCCTGGCCGGCGTACGCCGCTTCGGCGATCGGGCTGATCTCGTGCCAGGCTTCCTTCCAGATATCGCTGAAAGGTCGTCCCAATGCTTGCGGCTTGTCGCCGAGAATCGGCACGAAGGCGTCGTTATAAAGGGTGATCAGTTGCGGACCCCAGACGATCGCCTGAGGGAAATGCGACGCGAGACTGAGCGAGACAGTGGTCTTGAGTACATCGGGCCAGTTTTCCAACGGGCCGAGGGGCGAATTCGCCCAGTCGTGACGGCGGATCTGCCCGGCCATCTCGCCTTTGTCTTGCAACCAGTCTGTCATGGGGTTCGTGTCTATCCGGGCACTTGTCTGAGAACAGAGACCTTCGCACAGGGTGTTTGGTTTCAGCGCACCAGACACTGTTTGCGCTGCGAATTATTCTGACGTACATCATGGCAGCAAAAAACAGCGATGGCGAAAAGAGCGTCTTTTCGCCACCGGTTTTATCTTCAGATCGTGAGCGACTGCTCAGGCCTCGACGGTCGGAAAATCAATGTCGGTCAGCGCAGTGTTGTTCAGGTAATTGGTCAATGTCTGCACCGCCACCAGGGCAATCACTTCGATGATCTTGCGGTCATCGATACCGGCAGCGCGGGCAGCCGCCAGTTGTTCGTCGCTCAAGTGACCACGGGTCTCGGTCAGTTGGCGGGCGAGGGCGGCGTAGGCATTCAGTTCGCCATGACGTGCCGCGACGATGTCCTGTGCAGAGAGCCCGGCCTTGTCAGCGAACACAGTGTGTGCGGACAGGCAGTAGTCGCAGCCGTTGACCTGCGAAGTGGCGAGGTAAATGGCTTCTTTTTCTTTGCCGCTCAACGAGGTTTTGCCGAGGATGGCCGAGGCTTGCAGGTAAGTGTCGAGGGCAACCGGTGCCTGGGCGAGGGTGGTGAAGACGTTGGGCAGGAAGCCGATTTTTTTCTTCACGCCTTCCAGTGCAGGACGGGTAGCATCGGTGGCGGTGTCGAGGCTGATTGCAGGGATGCGGCTCATGGTGATTCTCCGAAATTCCGCAGCGAAGTGCAGCGGCGATGGAGAGATCTTAGGGGCTGTCAGTAGCGCTTTGGCGGCAAGTCGTCGAGGATATGCGGCAGATCGTCCAGATATGCCTTCGGGAGTCAGCCATGGATCGCCTTTCCACATTACTTAGTCATTTCGGTGTGAACGCCGGGACCTTCCATAGCGGCGCGTTTTGCGGCGTGAGCGTTCACGAAGGCGAACCGGTCGGCCATGTGCATGTTCTGCAAGCCGGGGCGTTGCTGCTCAAACCAGGCAACGAGCGGGAAATTCGCCTGGAAGAGCCGTCGCTGATTTTCTTTCCCCGGCCGTTCACCCACCGGATGTCTGCCGACGAGGCCATGGCCAGCCAAGTGGTGTGCGCCTCGCTGACCTTCGACGGCGGTTCGGGCAATGCCCTGGCCGCCGCGTTGCCTGACTATCTGGTATTGAAACTCACCGACATCCCGGAACTGCGCAGCACCCTTGACTGGTTGTTCAGCGAGGCGTTTGAAGGCCATTGCGGGCGGGTGGCGGTGATGGATCGCCTGTTCGAATTGCTGGTGATTCTGCTGCTGCGCCATCTGATTGGCAGTCGCGATCAGCAGCCGGGCATGATGGCCGGGCTGGCTGACGCACGTTTATCCCGCGCCTTGAACCTGATTCACGAGCAACCGCACAAGCCGTGGAGTGTGGCCGATCTCGCGACTGCGGCGAACCAGTCCCGCGCCGGTTTCGCCGAGCAGTTCCGCCGCGTGGTCGGGCAGACGCCGGCCGATTATCTGCTGAGCTGGCGCGTCAGTCTTGCGCAGAAACGCCTGCGCGAAGGCCGGCCGATTGCACTGATTGCCGAGGAGGTTGGATACGAAAGTCCGTCGGCGCTCGCCCGGGCGTTTCGGCGCAAGACCGGGCTCAGTCCTCGGCAATGGAAAGCCGAACATTGAACATTACCTGGCAAATTTCTTCGCCCCTGCCACGCAAAGAATCACACCGAGCGTTACGCCGAGCATGCCGACACTGACCTGTTCATGCAGCAACGTCGCGGCCAGCGCCAGACCGAAAAACGGTTGCAGCAATTGCAACTGCCCGACCGCGGCGATCCCGCCCTGAGCGAGGCCTCGGTACCAGAACACGAAGCCGATCAGCATGCTGAACAACGACACGTAACCCAGGCACAGCCACGCCGACACGCTGATGTTGGCAAACGAGGCGGGCGCCAGCCACAGGCTCAGCAGCGCCACCAGCGGTAACGACAACACCAGCGCCCAGCAGATCACCTGCCAGCCGCCGAGGCTGCGTGACAGTTTCGCGCCTTCGGCGTAACCGAGGCCGCAGGCCAGAATCGCCGCGAGCATCAGCAGGTCCCCGGTCGGCGACGCGCTCAGCCCTTGAGACAAGGCGAAGCCCACCACCAGCGCACTGCCCAGGATGGAGAAGATCCAAAACACCGGTTGTGGCCGTTCCCCACCACGCAAGACTCCAAACATCGCCGTGGCCAGCGGGAGCAATCCTACAAACACAATCGAATGCGCTGACGTTACGTGCTGCAATGCCAACGCAGTCAACAGCGGAAATCCCAGAACCACGCCCAGCGCCACTATCAACAGGGACAGCCACTGATGGCGCGACGGTCGCCGCTGCTTGAACAACAGCAGAAGTGCTACGGCCAGTGCCCCGGCAATCGCTGCTCGCAACACGGTCAGAAAGACCGGATCGAATTCCAGCACCGCCAAGCGTGTGGCCGGCAGCGAACCGCTGAAAATCAGCACGCCGATAAAACCGTTGATCCAGCCGCTGGTTTTTTCCAGCACCGGGTTGGCCGCAGTCGATGTTGTGTGCATGTCGGTCGCGCTCAAAATGTGGATTGTGTTGCGGCGATGCTAGGGCTGAGAATCAGCACAATCAAAAAATTGTCATGGATACAGACCACATGCCGCGTTCCCGTTACAAGACCCTGGTTGACCGTTACGCGGCGGACATTCGTGGTGGACGTTTGGCGCCGGGTACGCGATTGCCAACGCATCGGCAACTGGCCGCGCTGGAAGGACTGGCGCTGGTGACCGCATCACGGGTTTACGCCGAGCTCGAAGCGATGGGCCTGGTCAGCGGCGAAGCCGGGCGTGGCACGTTTGTCCGGGAAACGTCGCTGGCGCCGGGGCAGGGCATCGATCAGAAAGACGTGGCGGTCGGCATGATCGACCTGAATTTCAACTATCCGTCGTTGCCCGGTCAGGCCGAGCTGTTGCGCACGGCGTTGCGCCAGTTGGCGTTGTCCGGTGATCTCGAAGCACTGCTGCGCTATCAACCCCACGCCGGACGTGCCCACGAACGCGCCTCGGTGGCGCGACATTTGTCGACACGCGGCGTGACGGTTGAAGCCGACCAGGTGCTGATCGTCAATGGCGCTCAGCAAGGTTTGGCGGTGACGCTGATGGCCCTGCTCAAACCTGGCGACGTGATCGCCGCCGATGCGCTGACCTACTCGGGATTCAAGGTACTGGCCGACGCGCTGCATCTGGAAGTGCTGGCGATTCCGATGACGCAACATGGCCCGGATTTGCCGGCACTGGACCGACTCTGCCGCCAGCGTGCGGTGCGCGCCGTGTACAGCATGCCGACACTGCATAATCCGCTGGGCTGGGTCATGCCACTGGAGCAGCGCGAGCAATTGATCGCGATTGCCCGTCGGCATGATCTGACGATCATTGAAGACGCGGCCTACGCGTTTCTGGTCAAGAGCCCGCCGCGAGCCTTGATCGATCTGGCGCCGGAACGGACGTTTTACATTTCGGGTCTGTCAAAAAACATCGCCACTGGTTTGCGGGTCGGCTTCATTGCGGCGCCACTCGCTCAGGTGCCTGGACTGGAGCGGATCATCCGCGCAACGACGTGGAACACGCCCGGGGTCATGACCGCCATCGCCTGCGGCTGGCTCGATGACGGTACAGTCACATTGCTTGAACAGCAGAAATGCCACGATGCCATGGCCCGACAGGCCTTGGCGGCCGAGTTGCTGAAAGGGCTGCGCTACATGGCTCATCCGGCCTCGTATTTTCTGTGGCTGCCGTTGCCCGAAGACGTGCGTGCCGATCAGATCGTTGTCGAGCTTATGCGGCAGCAGATTTCCGTCACCAGTGCAGAGCCGTTTTCGCTGGCGGCCAATACGCCCCATGCGATTCGTCTGGCTCTCGGGTCGGTGGACCTGCTGGTGTTGCGTCAGGCGTTGATCACTGTCAGGACGATTGTCGGTGCTTATCTGTAAACTGCGCTCACGCCATGAAAAGCCAGTTTGGACTGTTCAATGAAATTCACCACAACACTGCTTCTCGCCTTGATTTTCAGCGCCAGTGCTCAGGCTGAGGGCGATCCAGAGGCCGGGGCGAAAATTTTCCCGCGCCTGTGCGGCGGTTGCCATCAGGTTGGCGAGTCGGCCCGACCGGGCTTTGGTCCGCAGCTCAACGGCGTCATTGGCCGGGCGGCCGGGACTTCGGCCAATTATGTTTATTCCGATGCAATGAAGAATTCAGGGATTTCCTGGGATCGGGCGACGCTCAAGGCGTATCTCGAGGATCCGAAAGGGGTGGTGCCGGGCACGCGGATGATTTTCTGGGGGCTGAGTGATGAGGAGAAGTTGGAGAATCTGCTGGCTTATCTGCAGAAGTTCAGTGCCGAGCCCTAGTCGGGCGATGGTTTTTCGCGCCCAGCTGCGCTGCTTTGCTTTTCTGTGGGAGCGAGCCTGCTCGCGAAAGCGGTTCTCCAAACGACTCATATTTCCGGTTTTACCCAATCCCTGTGGGAGCTGGCTTGCCAGCGATGGCGGCCTGCGGGCCGACCTGTCTCTGGTTGATACACGCCGCTGTCAGCGGGCATGGAACGCCACCTGATTGCGCCCCGCAGCCTTCGCCTGATACAGCTGCTGATCGGCACGTTTGACCAGCGTCGTATGGTTGTTGTCTGCCGGATCTGCCAGGCCGAGGCCAATACTCACGGTAACGTTGCCGACACCGGGAAACTCCGCTTGGGCCACCGCCGCGCGAATCTTCTCGGCGACGACTTCCGGGGTCTCGGGTTGCGCCACTTCCGGTAGCAGTACGGCGAATTCTTCGCCGCCGTAACGGGCGACGAAATCGGTGCTGCGCACGCTGTCCTGAATCAGCTTTGCCAGTTGTTGCAGGACCTCGTCGCCGACCGCATGGCCGTGGCTGTCATTAATGCGTTTGAAGTAATCGGCGTCGATCAGCAGCAGGGCGAACGGGCGTCCGGTGCGCCGCGACAGCAGCGAGTACTCTGTGATTTTTTCGTCAAATCGGCGACGGTTGTAGACGCCGGTCAAGCCGTCGTGGGTGGCCAGACTCAGCAGCTCGGCATTGGCCTCGGTGAGCGCGGCGGTGCGTTGCGCCACGGTGGCTTCCAGCGAGGCGTTGGCTTCCTGCAGTTCGCGCTCCTTGCCGAGCAGCGATTGTGTCATCGCATCGATGGACTGTCCGAGCTGGGCAATTTCCAGCACCGGATGCTGGAGCTGGAACTGCGCGCCGGGCTGGTTGTTCTGCACCTGTTTGGCCGAGTGCGCGAGTTGTTCGATCGGGCGGCTCAGGTACAGCGCCAGGTAATAAGCCACCAGGCCGAAAACGATGGCGGCGAAAACGCCGAGGATCAGCAATTCATATTGCAGCGTCCGCGCCGGTTGCAGCGCGGTCTCCAGTGGCTGGCGGATGGCGATCGACCACGACAGCGCCGTGCCCGATGGCGTCGGCACGGTGACCATGCTGGTCAGGTAACCGTTGGCCGCCGTCCAGCCCGACAATACCGGATCGTTGGTCGCCAACTGTTGGCCCATCAGCGCTTCGGGGTAGAGCACCTTGCCATCGTGGTCGACGATCAGTGCCTGTATATCCGGCGCCGAGTTCTTGTGGGAAAACGCCGCCGACTCGACGATGCGGGTCACCCAGCTCCAGTGCGCATGTGCACCCAGCACGCCAATCACCTGACCTTCGGCGTTATGGATCGGTGCGGCGAAATCGATGAAGCGCAGCGGCTCGCCATTGGGCAGGCCAGGCAACAATTTTGCCAGCAGTACCGCTTCGTGGGGATCGCCGGTGTACTGGCGGCGCAAGCCAGTCTGGAACCACGGGCGTTTTTGAACTGACTGGCCGACCAGCAAATCGTTGACGGCCTGGCGGACGTTGCCCTCGGCGTCGGTGACGCCCATCCACGCATATTCGGCGCGCGCCTGGGTACGCAATTGCATCGACTTGAGAATGACTGGATTGTCCAGATCGCCACGCTCCAGATGCGGCGCGCGACTTAGCAGATAGACCTCCAGTTGCCGCTCGCGCAGTTGCTCACCCAACAACGTCGCCGTCGAGCGCGCCGTGTTCAGCAAGGCATTGCCGCTGGCCTGCTTCATCTGTTCGGTGGCGATGTGACCGACATAAAAGCCGACGCTCAATAACGTCAGCAGGGACAAACCGCCGAACCACAGGGTGAGATGGCTACGCAGACTGGCTTTGAACATGGAGGCGGGTGTCTGTCTTTATTGAAGTGGCGCCATGGTATGCGACATCGCCGACGGCGGGCCAGCGAACGGGCTCAAGTAAATGCAAAGAAGATTGATGCTAATGAGCCATCATTTTGGTTAGAATGCGCGCCGCCCGAGAGACGGATCCCGGGCGTTCCCCCATGGAGTTTTACTGTGAAATACCTCAGCAAAGTAGTCGCCGCCGCACTGTTCGGTGTGGTTCTGGCAGGTTGCACCGGCGCCCCGATGAAAACCGCCCATTACGACAGCAACCAATACACCGTGGTTGGCCACAGCGAAGCATCGGCCACCGGCCTGCTGCTGTTTGGCATTATCCCGATCCGCCAGAACAGCCGATTTGTGCGCGCGCAAAACGCGGCCATCCAAGCCAAGGGCGGCGATGCAATGATCAACACGCAGGTTCAGGAAAACTGGTTCTGGGCCTGGGTCCTGACCGGTTACACCACCACCATCTCCGGTGACGTGGTCAAGCTGAAAACCGCGCAATAAGCGTCGGCTGAATGCAAAAAAGCCCGGCTGATCAGGCCGGGCTTTTTCATGGGTGCTGCGGTGATGGGATTGATTCATGCGACACGGCGTTCGATCAGACGATCCGAACCACCCTCGGCAACACGGCGTTCGATCAGACGATCCGAACCACCTTCGGCAACACGGCGTTCGATCAGACGATCCGAACCACCTTCGGCAACACGGCGTTCGATCAGACGATCCGAACCACCTTCGGCAACACGGCGTTCGATCAGACGATCCGAACCACCTTCGGCAACACGGCGTTCGATCAGACGATCCGAACCACCTTCGGCAACACGGCGTTCGATCAGACGATCCGAACCACC
>NZ_JBSICA010000045.1:0-34192 GCF_058245595.1 Pseudomonas sp. UF-293
GGCTGGAAATCCACGCCACGGCGCAGGGTCATTCCCGTTGCCAGCACATCCAGCACCGTTAACTGAATGATCCGCGAGGTCATCGGCATATAGATGTCGGTGTCTTCCGGCAGCGGAATGTTCAGGCTCAGGGTACTGGCCTTGGCCAGTGGTGAATTTTCCGCAGTCAGGCCCAGCACCGAAGCACCGTTCTCCCGGGCGATCCGCGCCACTTCCACCAGCTCACGGGTGCGCCCGGTATAGGAAATGATCACGAACAGTTCCCCGGTGTGCGCCACCGAGGCAATCATCCGCTGCATCAGCACATCGGCATGCGCGGTGACCGCAAGGTTGAAGCGGAAGAACTTGTGCTGCGCATCGAGCGCCACCGGGGCCGAAGCACCGAGGCCGAAGAAGTGGATCTGCCGGGCCTGGATCAACAGGTCGACGGCGCGGCTGATCAGATTCGGGTCCAACGCCTGGCAGGCGCTGTCCAGGGATGCGATGGCGCTGCCGAAAATTTTCTGCGTGTAGGCCTCGGGATTGTCGTCGGCTTCGACCGCACGGCTGACGTACGCCGCGCCACTGGCCAGGCTCTGCGCCAATTGCAGCTTGAGCTCGGGATAGCCGCTGACGCCGAACGAACGGCAGAAACGGTTGACCGTCGGTTCGCTCACCGAGGCGGCCTGGGCGAGGGCGGCGATGCTGAAGCGGGTGGCCTGCTGCGGGTTGAGCAGGATCACCTCGGCGACCTTACGTTCGGCCTTGTTCAGCTCTTCAAGGCGACTCTGGATCTGTTCCAGTAAATTTCGCACGCGGTCCATATGGAATTCCTGATTCACCGACGCAGAGTTGCGTCGGGCTATGCAAATTGGGCCTTTGATATGGCCCGTGACGGTGGCCTATCCTACTGATGCGTCCGGGCGACCACCACTCGGATTGAGTATTCTGCGAAAATGTTGTGGTTATTACTACATTTTCCCTTGAGTGATGCCTTGAAAAAAGGTATTTGTAGCTTAACTTGATAAAAGAACAAACATCATGCCTTCCATTACGGTTGAACCGTGCACCTTTGCCTTGTTCGGCGCGCTTGGCGATCTGGCCCTGCGCAAGCTGTTTCCTGCCCTCTATCACCTTGACGGTGCCGATCTGCTGCACGAGGACACGCGCATCATCGCGCTGGCCCGTGAGCCCGGCAGCGAGCAGCAGCACATGGCGTTCATCGCCGCCGAATTGCGCCGTTACGTCGGCAAAGAGCTGAACGAAACCGTGGCCGAACGCTTTCTCGCGCGCCTGACCTATCTGCACGTCGACTTCCTCAAGGCTGAAGATTACGTAGCGCTGGCGGAGCTGGCTGGCAGCAGCCAGCGCATGATTGCCTACTTCGCCACCCCGGCGGCGGTGTACGGCGCCATCTGCGAGAACCTCGAGAAAGTCGGTCTGGCCGAAAATACTCGGGTGGTGCTGGAAAAACCGATCGGCTCTGACCTGGAGTCGTCGCGCAAGGTCAACGACGCGGTGGCGCAGTTCTTCCCGGAAGACCGCACTTACCGCATCGACCACTACCTGGGCAAAGAGACCGTTCAGAACCTGATCGCCCTGCGTTTCGCCAACAGCCTGTTCGAAACCCAGTGGAACCAGAACTACATTTCCCACGTGGAAATCACCGTGGCCGAGAAGGTCGGCATCGAAGGCCGCTGGGGCTATTTCGACAAGGCCGGCCAACTGCGCGACATGATCCAGAATCACCTGTTGCAGCTGCTCTGCCTGATTGCCATGGACCCGCCGGCCGACCTGTCCGCCGACAGCATCCGTGACGAAAAGGTAAAAGTGCTCAAGGCGCTGGCGCCGATCAGCCCGGAAGGCCTGACCACACAAGTGGTGCGCGGCCAGTACATTGCCGGCCACAGCGAAGGCAAATCCGTTCCGGGTTACCTCGAAGAACCGAATTCCAACACTCAGAGCGACACCGAAACCTTCGTCGCCCTGCGTGCCGACATCCGCAACTGGCGCTGGGCCGGCGTGCCGTTCTACCTGCGTACCGGCAAGCGCATGCCGCAGAAGCTGTCGCAGATCGTCATCCACTTCAAGGAACCGTCGCACTACATCTTCGCCCCGGAGCAGCGTCTGCAGATCAGCAACAAACTGATCATCCGCCTGCAACCGGATGAAGGTATTTCCTTGCGCGTGATGACCAAGGAGCAGGGCCTGGACAAGGGCATGCAACTGCGCAGCGGCCCGCTGCAACTGAATTTCTCCGACACCTGGCGTAGCGCGCGGATCCCCGATGCCTATGAGCGGTTGTTGCTGGAAGTGATGAACGGCAATCAGAACCTGTTTGTCCGTAAAGATGAAATCGAAGCCGCGTGGAAGTGGTGTGACCAGCTGATCGCCGGGTGGAAGAAATCCGGTGACGCGCCCAAGCCGTATGCGGCCGGGTCGTGGGGGCCGATGAGCTCCATTGCATTGATCACGCGGGACGGGAGGTCGTGGTATGGCGATATCTGAAGTGCAACTGCCGGCGGGCGTGACTGCCCGCGAATTCAACAGCCCGGTGCTGCTCGCCGAAGGTCTGGCGCTGAACGTCGCCAAGCAACTGAGCGACGCCATTGCGGCACGCGGCAACGCGGTGCTCGTGGTGTCCGGCGGACGCAGCCCGGTGGCGTTTTTCCAGCACCTGGCCAAGCAGGAGCTGGACTGGTCGAAGGTCGTGATTACCCTGGCCGACGAGCGTTGGGTGCCCGTCGAGCACGCCGACAGCAATGCCGGCTTGCTCAAGCAGTATCTGCTCAAAGGCCCGGCTGCCAAGGCGCAGTTCCTCAGCCTCTACAGCGCGGCGGCCAACGTCGAGCAGGCTGCTGAACAGGCCGATCGTCTGCTCGGCGAACTGCCGCCGATCGATGTGCTGGTGCTGGGCATGGGCGATGACGGTCACACCGCTTCGCTGTTCCCCGACAGCCCGAACCTCGCAGCAGCCCTGCAAGCCGATGGCACGCGCCGTTGCTGGCCGATGCTGGCGCCCAGCGTGCCGCGTCAGCGCCTGACCATGAGCCGTGCGCTGCTGGCCTCGGCCCGGCACAAGATTCTGTCGATTTCCGGTCAATCGAAACTGACCACCCTGAATGCCGCGCTGGCATCCGATGACGTCGCGGCCATGCCGGTGCGCGCGTTTCTGCAACCTACGTTAGAGATTTACTGGTGCCCATGAGCCAAGGAACAGCCGCTATGACAACCCCATCCCCGACCGTTTCCATGGCGGACAAAGTTGCCCTGATCGACAGTCTCTGCGCCAAGGCGCGGATTCTGCCGGTGATCACCATCGCCCGCGAACAGGACGTGCTGCCACTGGCTGACGCCCTTGCCGCTGGTGGCCTGACCGCGCTGGAAGTGACCCTGCGTTCGCAGTTCGGCCTTAAAGCGATCCAGATCCTGCGCGAACAGCGCCCGGAATTGATGACCGGTGCCGGCACCGTGCTCGATCGCAACATGCTCGCGGCGGCGGAAGCGGCAGGCTCGCAATTCATTGTCACCCCGGGCATCACCCGCGACCTGCTCGAAGCCAGCGTCGACAGCCCGATTCCGCTGTTGCCGGGCATCAGCAACGCCTCGGGGATCATGGAAGGCTACGGCCTGGGCTATCGCCGCTTCAAGCTGTTCCCGGCGGAAGTCAGCGGTGGCGTGGCGGCAATCAAGGCGCTCGGCGGCCCGTTCGGCGAAGTGAAATTCTGCCCGACTGGCGGCGTCGGCCCGGCCAATATCAAGAGCTACATGGCGCTGAAAAACGTCATGTGCGTGGGCGGTAGCTGGATGCTTGATCCGGAGTGGATCAAGAACGGCGACTGGGCCCGCATTCAGGAATGCACCGCCGAAGCCTTGGCGCTGCTGGACTGATTGTTACCTGACACTTCGTTGTGTGCTTTACGGCTTTATGGTGCGCTTGGTCGGCGCACCTTTTTTTTGCGCTGAAAAAAGAGCCGGTACACGCCGCGATACATAGTTACTGCACGCTGGCTTTTTCACGGAGTTAACCTGCGTTCATCTTATGGAAGAGAGAACGCCTCATGGACGACTTTCAGTCTCTGACCCTTACGCCACAATCTCCTTATCAACCGAAGCCGCTAATCCCTGGCCGTGCCGATTGGCCTGCAGCCGAACCTGAGGTGCGCAATATCAGTCAGGGTGTCCAAGGCCTGCCGCTGATCCTGCGTCTGTCGCTGGTCGATGCGATGACCAGCGAGCCGGTCATCGGCGCGCTGGTGCGCATTCAACAGCGTGTCGATGGCGACATCAGCCTGGGCGGCAGTCAATCGACTGACAGCCATGGCATCGTCCGTTTCACCAGTGTCTATGCGGATCGACCGGCGCACGGCGCTGCTTGCCTGAAGCTGAACGTATTCATTCCCGGCGACGAAGCAGGCGCACAAGTTCACCACGAGGCTTGGGCCGGCACCTTGCATTTGCCCGGCCGCTGCGGCTGTGAAGCTGCCGCCGAGGACGCCTTGCGGTTGGTTTTGCAGCCGATCGCCGGCGCCGATCTTGAAGACGGTGCCTTCGCCTGCCAGACGCTCGGCATCGACACCTTCGCCGTGTCGTCGCAGCTGGGTCTTGAAGGCTACGAAAAAAACTTCGGTGCGCGGTTCTAGCGCAGTTGGTCCAGCGCCCGAACCAACTGCTCAATCTCGTTAACCGTGGTAGTCAGCCCCGGGGTTATGCGAATGCACGGCCCGCACGCGGCGCCGGTGCGCACCACGGTGAACAGGTTGAACTCGCTGAGCAGACGCTCGGCCATGACCTGCTGATCGGCATGCCGGGTGAAGCGCAGCGCGGTGATCGCGCAATACAGTTGCGGATCATCCGGCGTCAGCACTTCGATGCCAGGCAGGTGCCGCACGGCGCTGACCCACAGGTTGCGCAGGTAATTCAGGCGTGCGCCCTTGGCAGCAGCGCCGCCGAGGGCGTCGTGCTCTTCGAACACCAGTGGCAAGGTCATCAGCGCCGGGATGTTCGGCGTGCTGTACGAGGTCCGCGCACGAATATCGGTAACCGGGTAATGCATCTCGCCCATGTCGGGATCGATGTCGGCCAGGCGCTGCGGTGAGATGTAAATGAAACCAAGCGTCAGCGGCGCGCCGATCCACTTGTGCAGGTTGTAACCGGCGAACGCGATGCCCAACGCTTGCAGATCGAATTCGATCTGGCCGAGGGCGTGGGCACCGTCGAGGATGATGTCGACGCCATGCTCTTTGGCCAATGCGGCGATGGCCTGCACCGGCATGACCAGGCCGGTGCGGTGAGTGACATGGGTCAGGGCCATCAGTTTCAGTTTCGGGTGGCGGACAAAAGCCTCGCGGTAGCTTTGCAGCAGGCTGTCAACGCTGGCCGGATGTCGGTGGACAATCTCGATGACCTCAACGCCACGCTGTTTCGCCAGCCAGCGCATGGCGCCCTTGACCGTGTCGTACTCGAGGTCGCAGATCAACACCTGATCGCCCGGTTGCAGGCGATTGTAATTGCGGATCAGCGATTGCAGGCCTTCGGTGGCGTTGCGCGTCAGGGCTACGCTTTGCGCGCGCACGCCAATCAGTTCGGCCAGTTGCGCGCGGATTTCGAGGTTGTCGTGCTGTTCAAAGCGCTGGCGTGCATAAATCGAGTTGCTGGTGTTGATCAGCTCGATATTGCGCTGGTATTCCTCGATCACTGTGCGCGACATGCGCCCGAAGTAACCGTTTTCCAAATTGACCGGGCCGGGCTGCACATCGTATCGGTCGGCGAATGTCTGCCAGAAGGCTTCGTCACGGGCGCGGCGGGTGTTGTCAGGCATGGTCGGCAAGGCTCAAGAGGAAGGGCGCGTCAGTGGCGCGGGGCGGGTTTGCCGTGTTTGGCGCGCAGCGGTTCGAGCAGGTCGGACAGACCGTTGTGGTCGATCTCCTGCATCAACGCCAACAGGCCACCGAGTTCACCGTGGGGAAAGCCTTCACGGGCGAACCAGTTCAGATAGGGGCCAGGCAAGTCGGCAATGATTCGGCCTTTGTATTTGCCGAAAGGCATCTCGCGGGTGATCAGCAGTTCGAGTTTTTCCGGATTCATCAGCGCGCTTCATCGATTCAGATAACAACCTGGAAAATACAGGCATTCTGCATGCAGGCCAAATGACAGATCATGCAAAAAACCAGCATTCAGTTGGTTCAATCTTTCGTAAGTTATTGAATTTAAACAATTAATCTATGAAAGCGAAGCTGGCACGCACACTGCAATATCCCTTGCATCTTCAACCCATCGCAAGGAATTGAAAAATGACCGACATGAATAAAGAAGCCATTTCTGTACTCAACGACCTGATTGAAACCTGCAAGGACGGTCAGGAAGGGTTCAAGACCTGCGCCGAAGACATCAAGCACCCAGAACTGAAAACCCTGTTCGTGCAGCGCTCCGCCGATTGCGCCACCGCAGCGGCCGAGCTGCAGGCTCAGGTACGTTCGCTGGGCGGTGATCCGGAAACTTCGACCAGCGTTGCCGGTGATCTGCACCGTCGCTGGGTCGATGTAAAATCCATGTTCACCGGCAAAGACGAAGAGGCTGTGCTGAACGAAGCCGAGCGCGGTGAAGACCATGCCCTGAAGGCTTACAAGGAAGCGCTGGAAAAAATCAGCAAGCACAATCTTGTGGGTATTCGTGACCTGGTTGAGCGTCAGTACCACGGTGTACAACGCAACCACGACCAGGTGAAAGCCCTGCGTAACCAGGCGCGTGCAAAGTCTTAAGCTGCACTGAAACAACTGTGGGAGCGGGCTTGCTCGCGAAGAGGTAGTGTCAGCAACATCTTCGTTGCGGGACGCACCGCATTCGCGAGCAAGCCCGCTCCCACATTCGTTGTGTGTCCTCGATAATCAACCGATACTGATCGCCGGCAATGTCGGCAACGTCACCGTCTGCTGTTTGCGTGGCGCGAGAATTTCCGCCTCGCCATCCACCACCAACTCATCACGCTGATTGAATACGCGAGTGGCAATGCGCACGCGGAATTTCGGCAGCTTCTCCAGAATCTCCAGACGCACTGTCAGCGTATCGCCGATCTTCACTGGCTTCTGAAAGCTCATCTGCTGACCGATATAAATGGTGCCCGGCCCAGGCAATTCGCAGGCAACGGCGGCGCTGATCAGCGCACCGCTGAACATGCCGTGTGCAATGCGTTCCTTGAACATGCTGGCTGCGGCAAACTCGGCGTCCAGGTGCACCGGGTTGTGGTCGCCCGACATCGCGGCGAACAACTGTATGTCGCGCTCTTCGACAGTCTTGCTGTAGCTGGCGGTCTGGCCGACTTCAAGGGCTTCGTAAGGGATGTTGGTTACCTGGGTCATCGGTTTCGATTCCTGTGACGGATTTCAGTGAATCCACAAAAAATTATTCGCTGCGCTGCGGGCGCCGGTGGCTCAGGGCCTGATCGATCCAGGCGAGCACATCAGCGGTCACTTCGTCGCGATTGCTTTCATTGAACAGTTCGTGCCGGGCTTGCGGGTAGATCTTCAGTTGCAGATGCTGGCTGCCGGCCCTGCGCAAGGCATTGGCCAGATCTGTCAGACGCTTGCCCTCGCTCACCGGATCACATTCGCCGCCGATCACCAGCAGCGGCAGGCCCGGATCGATCTGCGCGAGATTGGACGCTTTGCTGATTTGCTGCAAGCCGCCGAGCAGGTCGATCCACAGCTGATTGGTGCAGCGAAAGCCGCACAGCGGGTCGCCGGCGTACTTGTCGACCTCGGCCGGATCGCGGCTTAGCCAGTCGAAACGGGTGCGCACCGGTTTGAATTTATTGTTGAACGAGCCGAACGACAGCCACTCGATCAACGCGCTGCGGCCCTTGCCGCCCTGACGCAGTTTTTCCAGCCGGGCAATCTGCCGCGCGGCGCGATAGAGGGCCATTGGCTGGCAATTCGAACCGCTGAGAATCGCCCCGTGCAGGCTGGCGCTGTGGTGCAGCAGATAGGCCTGGGCGATGTAGCTGCCCATGCTGTGGCCGAGCAGGATGATCGGCACGCCGGGATGCTGCTGGCCGATGTGCTGGTTGAGGCTGGCCAGATCGCCAACGACCTTGCACCAGCCATCGTCGTCGGCGAAATGGCCAAGCGTGCCGTTGTCAGCGGTGCGGCCATGGCCGCGCAGATCCGGGGCGTAGACGCCATAGTCTTTGTCGCAAAACGTGTCAGCGAGGCGGGCGTAGCGAGCGCTGTGTTCGGCCATGCCATGAGCGAGAAGAATCACCGCTTTCAATGGCGTGGCCGGCAGCCAGCGGTTGACGTACAGGCGGCTGCGGTCACTCGCGTCCAGCCAGAAGGTGTCGTGGGTCATGGCGATTCCTTTGCTCAGCATCGCCACAGTGTATAGCGCGTCTGATCAGCCTACGCCACGGCAGGAAGATTCACGCGATCAATGAGGGCTTGCGTCATATTTGCCTCAATGGCCATAGCTGCTAGTGTCCGTGAAGCTCCGCTTTGTGCTTTTTGTCTTCAATGGACGAAGCAGAAACGACAGAAGCGGCTCCCGGATCGGCTCAGGTAAAGAGGACAAGAACAATGCAACCTGATTTCTGGAATGACAAACGCCCGGCCGGCGTACCGCTGGACATCGACATGGGCGAGTTCAAGTCGGTCATCGAAGTGTTTGAGCGTTCCTGCAAGAAATTCGCTGACCGCCCGGCGTTCAGCAGCATGGGCATCACCCTGACCTACGCCGAACTCGAGCGTCAGAGCGCGGCATTCGCCGGTTACCTGCAGGCCCATACCGATCTGGTGCCGGGGGATCGCATTGCGGTGCAGATGCCCAACGTTCTGCATTATCCGATTGCCGTGTTCGGCGCCCTGCGCGCCGGGCTGATCGTGGTCAATACCAATCCGTTGTACACGCCACGGGAAATGCGCCACCAGTTCAAGGATTCCGGCGCACGCGCGCTGGTCTACCTGAATCTGTTCGGGCAGAAAGTCCAGGAAGTGCTGCCCGACACCGATATCCAATACCTGATCGAAGCGAAGATGGGCGACCTGATGCCCACCGCCAAAGGCTGGCTGGTCAACACCGTGGTCAGCAAAGTGAAGAAACTGGTGCCCGAGTATTCGCTGCCGCAAGCGACCTCGTTCAAAAGCGCGCTGCGCATGGGGCGTGGTCTGGGCATCAAGCCGCTGAACGTCGGCCTCGATGACATCGCCGTGCTGCAATACACCGGCGGCACCACCGGCCTGGCCAAGGGCGCGATGCTCACCCACGGCAATCTGGTGGCGAACATGCAGCAGGTGCGCGCCTGTCTGGCTCAGCTCGGCCCGGATGGCCAGCCGCTGTTGCGCGAAGGCCAGGAAGTGATGATTGCACCGCTGCCGCTGTACCACATCTATGCCTTCACCGCGAATTGCATGTGCATGATGGTGTCGGGCAACCACAACGTACTGATCTCCAATCCACGCGACATCGCCGGCTTCATCAAGGAACTGAAGAACTGGCGTTTCTCGGCGCTGCTGGGTTTGAACACCTTGTTCGTTGCGCTGATGGATCATCCCGACTTCAAAACCCTGGATTTCTCCAGCCTGAAGCTGACCAACTCCGGCGGCACTGCACTGGTCAAGGCCACCGCCGAGCGCTGGGAGCAGATGACCGGTTGCCGTATCACCGAAGGCTACGGCCTGACCGAAACCTCGCCAGTGGCCTGCACCAACCCCTACGGCGATCAGTCGCGCCTGGGCACCGTCGGCCTGCCAGTGCCGGGCACGCTGGTGAAGATCATCAACGATGACGGCGTCGAACAGCCACTGGGCGAGCGCGGCGAGCTGTGCATCAAGGGCCCGCAGATCATGAAGGGCTACTGGAACAAACCCGAGGCCACCGCCGAAGTGCTGGATGCCGAAGGCTGGTTCAAGTCCGGCGACATCGCCGTGATCGACCCGGACGGTTTTGTCCGCATCGTTGATCGCAAGAAGGACATGATCATCGTCTCCGGCTTCAACGTATACCCCAACGAAATCGAAGACGTGGTCATGGCCCACCCGAAAGTCGCCAACTGCGCGGTGATCGGTGTGCCGGACGAGCGCTCGGGGGAGGCGGTGAAGCTGTTTGTCGTGGCGCGGGAAACCGGCGTCAGCCTGGAAGAGCTAAAGGCTTACTGCAAAGAGAATTTCACCGCCTACAAGGTGCCGAAACACATCGTGCTGCGTGAGTCGTTGCCGATGACGCCTGTAGGGAAAATTCTGCGGCGCGAGTTGCGGGATATCGCCTAGGCCTGAACCGCAGCGTTTGTGACATTCGCGAGCAGGCTCGCTCCCACAGGTATAGATGTTTTCCGTGGGAGCGAGCCTGCTCGCGAATCTTTTGTGCCCGCTGAATTCGGGGGTTGCAGGGACTTATAGGATTTTTGCTCTAAAATGACCGCTGGTAAGTCTTGAGTCATAAATATGACTGTGGGGCCCACGTTTGGCTCTGGTCGACCCTTGGCAAAGCTGCTACTCTCGGCGCGCTTTGTGACTTCTCGGCCTGTAAAACGCCGGATTCACCAATACAAAACACACACCAATAATAATCGCATCAAATGCGGTGAAGAATTCGCGTTGCTGAGGAGTGGGCTTCCATGATCGAAGACTTTTGGAAGGATAAGTACCCGGCTGGAATCGCAGCCGAGATCAATCCAGACGAGTATCCGAACATTCAGGCAGTGTTGAAGCAATCCTGCCAACGCTTCGCCAACAAACCGGCTTTCAGCAACCTGGGCAAGACAATCACCTACGGTGAACTGTACGAGCTGTCCGGTGCCTTTGCCGCGTACCTGCAACAGCATACCGACTTGCAGCCCGGTGATCGAATCGCCGTGCAACTGCCCAACGTCCTGCAATACCCGGTCGCGGTCTTCGGTGCCATTCGCGCCGGGCTGATCGTGGTCAACACCAACCCGCTGTACACCGCGCGGGAAATGGAACATCAATTCAACGACTCTGGCGCCAAAGCGCTGGTGTGCCTGGCGAACATGGCGCACCTGGCCGAAGCCGTGGTGCCGAAGACCGGGGTCAAGCACGTCATCGTTACCGAAGTCGCCGACCTGCTGCCGCCGATCAAGCGCCTGCTGATCAACAGCGTCATCAAGTACGTGAAGAAAATGGTTCCGGCCTATCACTTGCCCAAGGCCATCAAGTTCAACGACGTCCTGAGCAAAGGCCACGGCCAGCCAGTGGCCGAAGCCAACCCGCACAGCGGCGACGTCGCGGTGCTGCAATACACCGGCGGCACCACCGGCGTGGCCAAGGGCGCGATGCTCACGCACCGCAACCTGGTCGCCAACATGCTGCAATGCAAGGCGCTGATGGGCTCCAACCTCAACGAAGGCTGCGAGATCCTGATCACGCCGCTGCCGCTGTATCACATCTATGCGTTCACCTTTCATTGCATGGCGATGATGCTGATCGGCAACCACAACATCCTGATCAGCAACCCGCGCGATCTGCCGGCGATGGTCAAGGAACTGTCGAAGTGGAAGTTCAGCGGTTTCGTCGGTCTGAACACGCTGTTCGTGGCGCTGTGCAACAACGAAGGTTTCCGCAAGCTGGATTTCTCCGCGCTGAAAGTCACCCTGTCCGGCGGCATGGCCCTGCAACTGGCGGCGGCCGAGCGCTGGAAAGCCGTGACCGGTTGCGCCATCTGCGAAGGCTACGGCATGACCGAAACCAGCCCGGTGGCCACGGTCAACCCGATCCAGCACATCCAGATCGGCACCATCGGCATTCCGGTGCCGTCGACCCTGTGCAAAGTCATCGACGATGCCGGTGTCGAGCAGCCGCTGGGCGAAATCGGCGAGCTGTGCGTCAAGGGCCCGCAAGTGATGAAAGGCTACTGGCAGCGTCAGGAAGCCACCGATGAAATGCTCGACAGCGACGGCTGGCTGAAAACCGGTGACATCGCGCTGATCCAGCCGGACGGCTACATGCGCATCGTTGATCGCAAGAAGGACATGATTCTGGTGTCCGGCTTCAACGTCTATCCGAACGAACTGGAAGACGTGCTGGCGACTTTGCCGGGCGTGTTGCAGTGCGCGGCGATCGGCGTTCCGGACGAAAAATCCGGTGAGGCGATCAAGATTTTCATCGTCGCCAAACCGGGTGTGACCCTGACCAAAGAGCAGGTCATGGACCACATGCGTGCCAACGTCACCGGCTACAAGGTGCCGCGTTCGGTGGAATTCCGCGATGCGCTGCCGACCACCAACGTCGGCAAGATCCTGCGCCGCGAATTGCGGGATGAAGAGCTGAAGAAGATCAAGGCCAAGTCTGCCGCGTAAATAAAAAGCCCCGCAGATGCGGGGCTTTTTGTTGGTGCAGACTGTAGATGTGCGTTGCCTGTGATGCCGTCTTCGCGGGCAAGCCCGCTCCCACATTTGACCGTATTCCACTGACGAACGCGGTTGAGTGTGGGAGCGAGCCTGCTCGCGAAGCTTTTCGGTTACTGACGAAACGGCGCAAAATTCACATTGGTTCCGGCCGGTCGCATGTCCTGCAGATACGAATCCTTGTCCGCACTCAATTCCAGGCTCAGCGCCGCCTTGCGTTTGCCTTCGTTGCGAATCACCAGGCCTTCGAGCTTTTCGCGCAGGAACACCGTTGGCACTTTCAGGTGCAGCAACTCATCGGTGGCCGGGGTGTGCAGCAGCAGGTGAATCCACTCGTACTGACCGATGGCCAGACGCGACACCGGCAGGTCGAACCACCAGATGTTGCGGTTACGGTTCAGTTCGGCGAAGTGGCAGTTGTTGGTGCCGAGCACGGCGCCGCCCAGTTCCTGGTTGCGACGGGCGATGGCCTGGGTTTTATTGAGCTTCATGACATTCCTGCGAATCGGTGTGCCGGGCGCGACGCCCGTAGGCTGAGCATTCTCCGGGCAACGCTGGCAAACATAAAGCGCAACCTGCGTGTCACGACGAAAAGCCGGCAAAAATAAATGAAACTTGGCGCAAAGCGCACCGGTCAATCGTTACGTAATGACTTTTCTTCCCTTTATGCTTCACGGAGAAACACCATGAGTAGCACAGGCGATAAAGTAAAAGGCATGGCCAACGAAGCCGTCGGCAATATCAAACAAGGTGTCGGCAAAGCTACTGACAACGACAAGATGCGCGCTGAAGGCAAAGTTCAAGAGAAAAAAGGCGAAGCCCAGCAAGCGGTCGGCAACGCCAAGGACGCTGTGAAAAAAGGCGTCGACAAGGCTTAAGCGAGCCTTGAACGAATCACACGAGCGGCCATCCAAGGATGGCCGTTTTTGTACCAGAACCCTGCGGTCATCCGCCAAAGGATCGCCAAGTAGGCTACCTTGAGGTAAAAAACGGCCCCTGAGTCGCCACGACTTCAACCTTTTGCGGCGCAAGGAGACGCGAATGATATTTCCGGACATGAAAGGTCTGCCCCTGCACCGGGTGATGGTGCGCACGGTCACTGAGTTCGTCGATGACGAAATGTCGACCTACGCCTCGGCACTGGCCTACCAGATGCTGTTCTCGCTGTTTCCGTTCATTCTCTTCCTCATCGCCCTGATCGGTTTCCTGCATCTGCCGGACTTTTTCTCCTGGCTGCGTCTGCAATCTGAACTGGTCCTGCCGCCGCAAGCGCTGGAGCAGGTCAACCCGGTGATCGACCAGTTGCAGCAATCCAAGGGTGGCCTGCTTTCCATCGGTATCGTCATCGCCCTGTACACCGCGTCCGCCGGCGTGCGCCTGATGATGAGCGCAATGAACGCCGCTTACGACGTGGTCGAAGGCCGGCCGGTCTGGAAGCGTTTTCCCCTGTCGATCGTCTATACCGTTGGCATCGCTGGCATGCTGCTGATCGCCGCTGCGCTGATGGTGCTCGGGCCGCAGGTGATGGGCTGGATTGCCGCACAAGTGGGGCTGGAATATTTCATCGTCACGGTGTGGACGATCGCCCGCTGGCCGGTGATCGTGATTCTGATGATGGTCGCGGTGGCGCTGATCTATTACGTGATGCCCGACGTCAAACAGGAATTCCGTTTCATCACCCCAGGTTCGGTGCTGGCCGTGGTGGTGTGGATCCTTGCCTCGTTGGGGTTTGCCTTCTACGTGAAAACCTTCGCCAACTACAACGCGATGTATGGCAGCATCGGGGCGATCATCGTGCTCTTGCTGTATTTCTACATTTCCTCCGCAGTGCTGTTGCTCGGCGCGGAAATGAATGCGGTGATCGAGCACATGTCCGCCGAAGGCAAGGAGAAGGGCGAAAAAGCCCCTGGCGAGCCCGACGAATCCCCCAAACAACACGTCTCGGGCCTGGGCCGCGATCATTCGCTCAAGCCGGACACTGACGAAGCCCGACCATGATTCGTGAAATTCTGAAAATGGGTGATGAGCGCCTGCTGCGCATCGCCGCGCCGGTACCACCGGAAATGTTCAACAGCGCCGAGCTCTGGCAACTGATCGACGACATGTTCCAGACCATGGAAAGCGTCGGCGGCGTTGGCCTCGCGGCGCCGCAGATCGGTGTCGACCTGCAACTGGTGATCTTCGGCTTCGAGCACAGCGAGCGCTACCCGGACGCTGAAGCAGTGCCGCAGACGATTCTGATCAATCCGCTGATCACGCCGTTGAATCCGCTGATGGAAGAGGGTTTCGAAGGCTGTCTGTCGGTGCCGGGCCTGCGCGGCGCGGTGGATCGCTACCAACAGATTCGCTATGAAGGCTTTGATCCCAAGGGCGAGCCGATCGTGCGCGTGGCCTCAGGGTTTCATGCGCGAGTGGTGCAGCATGAATGCGATCACCTGATCGGTCGGCTGTATCCGTCGCGGATTACCGATTTCAGCAAATTCGGCTTTACCGAAGTGCTGTTCCCGGACCTTGATCCCAACGTTGACGACTGATTGTCAGAACACCATCAACCCCTGTGGGAGCGAGCCTGCTCGCGAACGCGGAGTATCAGAACCAAATTCGGCGCTGACACACCGCATTCGCGAGCAGGCTCGCTCCCACAGGGTTTCAGCGTAAATCTGCGGGATTGAGCCCCATCGCAATCATCGGCTTGCTGCGCGCATACCGGCTCAACCGCTCGGCCATCGCCTGTGGCAGCGGCGGGTCGAAGCTGAAGCCGCGCCGCTCATAGAACCCGCGCAGATCAGGATGGCAGAACAGCCACACCGGCGCGTCCACCTGAGCAACCGCCGTCGCAATCAACTGCGCAGCGACTCCCTGCTCACGACATTGCGGATCAACAAACAACCCCGTCAGCCAATGCCCGCCCGCTACTGGACGCAGGCACAGCGCCGCGACAATCTCGCTGCGCCTTGCGACCCACAGCTGCGCCTCGCGCACGGCTTTCATCGACGACTGGTGGCTGCGGTAGAACTTGTTCATCAGCGGCCACAACGATTCGTCGAGCTGGCTGTAATGGATCTCGGACATGGTTCGGACTGTCGGTTCGAAAAGCGCCGATTATAAAAGAACGCGCGGCTCGTGATAGGTGTATACCTGATCTCACATCCCTGTGAGTGGAGTACCGATCATGTCCAAAGGTATGGATTCAAAGAAAGCCGCGAAGAAGAAACCGGCCAAGACCGCGATTGAAAAACGCGCAGAGAAGAAAGCCAGGAAAGTCGACATTTTCGGCCATTGATCAAACCCTTCGGGAGCCCGGTTCGCGGGCTTCCGCTTCGCTGGCGAAAACGTCCGTTTTCCCCACACTGTTTCCCGCGCTGAACCGTTTCTTGTGCAAAAAGTGCCAGATACTGGCCGACTAGTGGCCTTGCGTCCGGCGTCGGACTGGCTATGCTTGCAGGTAACTAACCATGTCGATCGTCATGCCAAAACCTGGACGGCACAGGTTGGTCCGTGATTCATGCTGCCAGAGTGCGCCATTCAAGGCACCGACACTGAACCAACAAGGAGCGTCATCTAAATGGAAGTTCTTCTACGCGTTAGGGCTGGCCCGCATGCGGGCTATCAAGAAAAGGATGTCTTGATCAGAGCGTCGCTGCACGAACCCTCCGATTGATCATCATTTATCACCTGACAACTTCCTCCTGTGGAGGAAGGCGTGTGCCTGTTCTGTGGAACGTAGTGATGGATCTTGCAAGACCTGAACTTTCATCAAATCAAAAGAACGCGCGGAAGGTGATACAACCATGTTCAACCTACATCACAAGGCTGACCTGCGGGAAATCGAGCGTTTCAGCTGTGCGCTGACCGAGGCCAACGCGAAAATCGAAGCGATCAGCCGCTCGATGGCCATGATCGAATTCACCCCGGAAGGCATCGTTCTCGACGCCAACGAGAACTTCTGCAAGACCATGGGCTACAGCGCCGAAGAAGTGCGCGGCAAACACCATCGGATCTTCTGTGAAGAAAGCTTTTATCGCAGCGAGGACTACGCGAAGTTGTGGCGTGACCTGGCCCGTGGTGAACCGCTCAGCGGCACTTTTCTGCGCCTGAACAAGAGCGGCCGCGAGATCTGGCTCGAAGCCAGTTACATGCCGGTGTTCGGGCCCGACAAGCAGGTCAGAAGTGTTATCAAAGTGGCGGCGGACATCACCGCGCGCATCAACAAAGAACATGAAGAAGAAGCCATGCTCGCGGCGATCGGCCGTTCCATGGCGGTGATCGAGTTCACCCCCGAAGGCAATGTCATCAGCGCCAACGACAACTTTCTGCAGACCATGCAGTACTCGCACAATGAAATTGTCGGCCAGCACCACAGCCTGTTCTGTCACCGTGCCGAAGCTGAATCCGCGCAATACAAGGCGTTCTGGGCTTCGCTCAATCGCGGCGAATATCACTCGCACCGTTTCGAGCGCAAGAACAAGTCCGGGCAGATGGTTTATCTCGAGGCTTCGTACAACCCGCTGTTCGACGCCAAGGGCCGCTTGTACAAGGTGGTCAAGTTCGCCAGCGACATTACCCGGCAGATGACCACCCTGCAAAACGCTGCGGAATCGGCCCACAGCACCTCGGTACAAAACGACGCCTGCGCGCAAAAAGGCTCACAGGTCGTGCAGCAAACCGTGCAGATCATTCAGGACATTTCCCGCGATCTGAACGAAGCGGCGGTGAGCATCGATGCGGTCAGCAAACAATCGGACATCATCGGCAGCATCGTCCAGACCATTCGCGGCATTGCCGACCAGACCAATTTGCTGGCGCTCAATGCCGCCATCGAAGCGGCGCGGGCCGGTGAGCATGGACGTGGTTTTGCGGTGGTTGCCGATGAGGTGCGTAGCCTCGCCGCGCGGACCAGTCAGGCCACTCTGGAAATTGTCGACGTGGTGCGCAAGAACCACGACCTTTCGCTGAGCGCAGTGTCGAGCATGCAGTCGAGCCTGAGCCGCACCGGGCTGGGCGTGGAACTGGCGAACGAGGCGGGCGAGGTGATCCTCGAGATTCAGCAGGGCTCGCGGCATGTGGTGGATGCGATCAGTCAGTTCAATGAAACCCTGCAATTGAACTGAAATGTTTCAACGTCACCAATAACCAATGTGGGAGCGAGCCTGCTCGCGAAAGCGTTATGTCAGCCAGTACATGCCTTTCTGACACGACGCCTTCGCGAGCAGGCTCGCTCCCACAGTTGAGTCATGTGTTGGCCTTTCAGCGGTGCGCAATATTTTCCAGCGCCAGATTACGCGTTCGCGGGCCAAACCAGCCGATGGTCAGCATCACGATCAACATGCTGCAGACGATGAATGCCAACACTCCCGGCGTGCCGAAATTGTCCAGAAACATTCCGATCAGCAGACTGCTGAACACCGTCGACAAGCGACTGAACGAATAGCAGAACCCGACCGCACGAGCGCGGATGTTGGTCGGGAATAGTTCGCTCTGATAGGAGTGATAACTGAAGCTCAGCCAGGCGTTGCAGAAGGTGATCATCACGCCGCAGAAAATCAGCCCGAACGCGCTGGTCTGCAGGGCGAACAGGGTGCCGAAGGTCATCGCGCCGAGGGCCGAGCCGACGATCTGCCATTTGTTTTCGAAACGGTTGGCGAACTTCACGAACAGCAATGGCCCGAGCGGGTAGGCGAGGGTGATGATGAAGGCGTACATCAAACTGTGGGTGACGCTCACGCCTTGGCCCGAAAGCAGCGCCGGCAACCAGTTGCCGAAGCCGAAGAAACCGATCGCCTGAAAGATGTGGAAGACGATCAGCATCAACGCGCGGCGGCGGTAGGGCGGCTGCCAGATATCGGCGAAACGGCCCTTGCCTTCGACATCGACCGGCACCGGTTCCGGCGTATCGAGCGCTTTGCCGTGGTCCTTGGCGCAGCGCGCTTCGAGGTCATCGAGAATGCGCTTGGCTTCATCGAAGCGACCGTGTTGCGCCAGCCAGCGCGGCGATTCCGGCAAGCGCTTGCGCAGCCACCAGATGAACAGCGCAAACACTGCGCTGGCCAACACCACCCAACGCCAGCCTGACACCCCGAATGGCGCTTGCGGCACCAGCCACCACGACATCAAGGCCACCGCCGGCACCGAGAGGAACTGCACGAAAAATGCGAAGGCAAACGCCGAGCTGCGCATGCGCTTGGGCACCAGTTCCGAGAGGTAAGCGTCGATGGTTACCAGCTCGATACCGAGGCCGATGCCGACCAGAAAGCGCATGCCGATGATGCCCAGCGCCGAGGTCTGAATCCCCATCAGCACTGTCGCCACCGTGTACCAGATCAGCGCGAAGGTGAAGATCGCCCGGCGGCCGAAACGATCCGCCAACGGACTGAGCAGACTGGCGCCGAGGAACAGGCCGAGGAAGGTCGCCGAGGCAAACGCCGCCTGATCGGAGAAACCGAACACCCCCTGATTGCCAGTGGCGAACAGGCCGTCGCGAATCAGTCCGGGGCTGATGTAGGCGGTCTGGAACAGATCGTAGAGTTCGAAAAAACCACCAATCGAGAGCAGCGCCACCAGACGCCAGATGGTGGCGACGGCAGGCAGCCGATCGATGCGGGCGGAAATTTCGGCGGCACGTACCGGGTCGATGCCATCACCGGGCGCGGCGGCAGGAGCGTGAGCAGTCATAAGCTGATCCATTTTTTATTGATGGAAAAGCTTAGCCTGCTATCGGTGTTTGCGGATTGTGAATGTCAACGGTTTACCCGGTTGAACTGCTGATTTCTCGCAATATTTTCTTACCAATTGGTGATTTATGCCGCAGCGGCAGAATCTGGCAGCGCCGAGCTCGGCAGGCCGAAGATCCGGTCGAACAGCCAGTTGAACACGAACGTGTAGCACGGGATGAAAATGATCAGCGCCAGATCCAGCAGGAATGCCTGCACCAGACTGATGTTCATCCACCAAGCGATCAGCGGAATCAGAAACACGATCAGCGTCAGTTGAAAGCCGACCGCATGGGCGATGCGCCGTTTCACCGTGCGGGTGCGCGAGACCTGGCGGCTTTCCCAGCGTTCGAACAACGAGGTGTAGATGAAATTCCAGGTCACCGCGATGCTGGTGATGATCACCGCCAGCGGCCCGGTGCTGCCCGGCGATGTGCCCGACAGCAAGGCTAGACCGAGCGCCGAGAAGGTCATGCCGATCACCTCGTAAAGCGACACGTAGACCAGTTTGCGTTTCACGCCTTGCATGCAGATTTGCCTCTTTCTTGCTTGGAGATGGCCAGCAGGGCTGGCGAAGGCGACGGAAGATAGCTTCAATAGCCCTGACAGAAAAAGTCGGCAGCTTTCAGTTTTGTTGATAGGTGGGGAATTTGAATTTCAGCAGCGACAGCATCGAGTTGTTTCTTGCGGTCATCGAGCGCGGCTCGTTTTCCGCCGCCGCGCGGCAATTGGGCAAGGTACCGTCGGCGGTGAGCATGGGCATCGCCAATCTTGAAGCGGAACTCGGTTACCCATTGTTCGACCGCAGCCACCGCGAGCCGCAACCCACGGCGATGGCGCAGTCGCTGGTGCCGCACGCGCGTCTGATCGCCGAGCAACTCAAGCAGCTGCAAGTGCACGCGGTGGAGTTGTCGCTGGGGCTGGAAAGCAGATTGTCGGTCGGCGTGGTTGCGGACCTTGATCGACGCCGCTTGCTCGCAGCGATCAAGGTGATTGCCGAGCGGTATCCGTTGCTCGACATCGAAGTGCTGACCGCGCCACAGGATGATGTGCTGGCGATGTTGCACGCTGGCCGGGTCAACGTCTGCCTGGCGTTCGCCGGTTTGAGTGTGAATGCGCTGGAACGGTTTCAGTTTGTCGGCAGCGAACGGATGATCGCGACGCTGGCGGCGGACAGCCCGTTGTTGCAGGGGCGGGATGTGTTTCTCGAAGATCTGGTGCAGGTGCGGCAGATCATCGTCGCCAGCCGCGACTTGCCGATCAGCGAGACACGGCCGTTGGTGGCTGAGTCGTACTGGCGCACGGACAACCTCGAGACAGCGATGGAGATGGTTGAAGCGGGACTGGGTTGGGGCAATTTTCCGCTGTCGGTGGTGCAGCCGTGGCTGGAGGCCGGGCGCTTGAAACGGCTGAATTTTCGCAACATCGAAAATGGCCTGGTGCTGCCGGTGCACGCGGTGTGGCTCAAGAGTCAGCCCCTGCAGAAAGGCGCGCAGGCCCTGGTGGACCTGCTCAGCCATTGAGCCCAACACAAAACCCCCTGTAGGAGCTGCCGAAGGCTGCGATCCTTTGATCTTGTTCTTGAAAGCAAAATCAAAAGATCGCAGCCTTCGGCAGCTCCTACAGGGGATCGCGTGAGTTTCAGGTACTCTCGCGAACCTTTAGCTCAAAGCCCATATCCTCGACCGGCCGCGCCACTTTGTTACCCGCCATCAACGTCAGCATCTGCTCTGCCGCGCGCCGGCCGATCGCCTCGCGCGGGGTGTTGATGCTGCTCAGGCGCGGCACCATGTGCTCGGACATCGGCAGATCGTTGAACCCCAGAATCGCAATCTGTTCGGGAATTTTGATGCCGTTGCGCAACGCTTCCAGCAGCGCGCCCTGGGCCAGGTCATCGTTACCAAAGAAAATCGCATCGACGTCCGGATGCGCCGCCAGCAATTGCAGGAACAGCTCGCCGCCCAAGCCCACCGACGAAGCACGCGGCGTCAGCACTTCCAGATCCGGGTCATAGCGGCCAGCCTTCTGTAATGCCTTGCGGAAACCCTCACCGCGCAACAAGGTGCGCTGATCCAGCTGCGCGCCGATGTAGGCCAAGCGCTTGCGCCCGCGAGATAGAAGGTGTTCGGCGGCGGTCTCCCCGGCGCTCAACTGCGAAAAACCCACGCAATTGACCCCGGCGGCGCTGTCCAGCTCCATCATGTACACGCAGGGAATATTGCTGGCCTCGATCATCCGCCGCGAACTTTCCGTGCGATCAAACCCGGTCAGCAAAAAGCCGCGCGGCTGATAGGCCATGTAGTTGCGCAGCAGGTTTTCTTCTTCATCGCGCGAATAGTGGAAGTTGCCGATCAGTACTTCGAAGCCCTTGGGCGTCAGCACCCGATGAATGGCTTCCAGCGTGTCGATGAACAGCAGGTTGGACAGCGACGGCACCAGCACCACCACCGAATGGCTCTGCGCCGAGGCCAGTGCGCGGGCGGCGGGGTTGACCACGTAGTTGAGTTCGAGCGCGGCTTTCTGCACTTTTTCCACCAGTTCGGTGGCTACCGTGCTGACCCCGCGCAAGGCGCGCGAGGCAGTGATCGGGCTGACGCCGGCCAGGCGGGCTACTTCATTGAGGGTCGGACGGCCGGTGGTGCGGGTATTTTTATCGTTCTTGGGGGAGGTCATCGGGCGGCTTGCCAAACAAAAATCAAGGCACTAAGGTAGCGCTGTCCTGATGCAGCTGCAAATGCGTGAGCGCGGTCCTGCCTGATCTGTGCTTTTTGGCGTCGGGAACAAACCTGCTGCAACCCAAAAAAACGACAAGAAGGCGTCGGCAACTTCTGCCTGTGCACTAGAGTCATAGCTAGCAAAGGTAGCGCTGTCTGCGCGCTGAGGTGTTATATGAGTCATCCCATCACCGCCCTGGTCATCATGGGCGTTGCCGGTTGCGGCAAGACGTGCGTCAGCGAGGCCCTGTGCCAATTGAGCGGCGCCACTGCCATTGAAGGCGATACTTTCCATCCGGCCGCGAACATCAAAAAGATGAGCGCGGGGATCCCCCTGAACGACGAAGACCGCGCTGGCTGGCTCGACAGCCTGTGCGATGAACTGCGTCGCGTCGATGCCAAAGGCCAACGCCCGGTGTTGACCTGCTCCGCCCTTAAACACAGCTATCGCGAACGTCTGCGCAGTGCCTTGCCGGGCCTGGGCTTCGTGTTTCTTGAATTGACCCCTGAAGTCGCCGCTGAACGTGTGTCCCACCGCCCGGGCCACTTCATGCCGGCGACGTTGATCGAAAGCCAGTTCGCCACCCTCGAATCGCCCAAGGGCGAGCCGCTGACGTTGGCGTTGAATGCTTCGATCCACAGCGTTGAAGAACTGGCATCCGAGGCTCACGTCTGGTGGCAGGCCAACGGTCTGAAACAGGCGGTATGAGTATGTTGAAAAAGACAGCGCTGTCCTCCCGACTTCTGTTCAACCCGCTTTAATAACAACAACAATCCAGGAGACACCCCCCATGTTTGGCATGTCCCACGAGACGTTCCTGCTGCTCGATGCGGTGGTCACGGTAATCGGCCTGATTATCCTGATCACCAAATTCAAGATTCACCCCTTCATTGCCCTGACCATCGCCGCCGCCTTCCTCGGCCTGACCTCGGGCATGCCGATCAACACCATCATCAAGGCGTTCCAGGACGGCTTCGGTGGCGTGCTCGGTTTCGTCGGCATCATCCTCGCCCTGGGCACCATGCTCGGCAAGATGATGGCCGAATCCGGCGGCGCCGATCAGATTGCCCAGACCCTGATCCGCGCCTTCGGCAAGGATAAGGTCCAGTGGGCGATGATGTTCGCTGCGTTCCTGGTGGGCATTCCGCTGTTCTTCGAAATCGGCTTCGTGCTCCTGATTCCGCTGGTGTTCATCGTTGCGCGGCGCACCGGTGTGTCGATCATCAAGATCGGTATACCGCTGCTCGCCGGCCTCTCAGCGGTGCACGGTCTGGTGCCGCCGCACCCGGGCCCGCTGCTGGCCATTGGCGTGTTCGGCGCGGACATCGGCAAGACCATTCTTTACGGTCTGATCGTCGCGCTGCCTACCGCAATCATTGCCGGTCCGATCTTCGGTACCTTCATCGCCAAGCACATCCCGGGTCACCCGAATCAGGAGTTGGTCGATCAACTGGCCCGTGAAAACGATTCGGCCAACCTGCCAAGCTTCAGCATCACCCTGGTCACCGTGCTGCTGCCGGTGTTCCTGATGCTGCTGAAAACCTTCGCTGACGTGGCACTGCCGGACGGCAACTTCTTCCGCATCTGGATGGACATGATCGGTCACCCGATCTCCGCACTGCTGCTGGCGTTGCTGCTGTCGCTGTACACCTTCGGATACAAGCAGGGCATCGGTTCCAACCAAATGCTCAAATGGCTCGACGCAAGCCTGGCGCCTACCGCTGCGATCATTCTGATCATTGGTGCGGGCGGTGGCTTCAAGCAGATGCTGGTGACCAGCGGCGTGGGTGACGTGATCGGCCACATGGCGGTCAGCGCGCAGATCTCGCCGATCCTGCTGGCATGGCTGGTGGCGGCGGTGATTCGTATCGCCACCGGTTCGGCCACTGTGGCGACCATCACTGGCGCGGGTATTGTGGTGCCGGTTGTCGGCATGATTCCGGGCGTCAACCGTGAGCTGCTGGTGTTGGCCACCGGCGCCGGCTCGCTGATTCTGTCCCACGTCAACGACGCCGGTTTCTGGCTGGTCAAGCAGTACTTCAACATGACCGTGGCCGAAACCTTCAAGACCTGGACCGCGATGGAAACCATTCTGTCGGTAGTGGGCCTGGGCTTCATCCTGCTGTTGTCGCTGTTCGTTTAAGCGGCCGTTTGCAGGCACAAAAAAACCGCAGCGATGCGGTTTTTTTGTGGGTAATGAACTTGTAAACACGGCACCTGTAGGAGCTGTCGAGTGAAACGAGGCTGCGATCTTTTGATTGTAAAAAACAAGATCAAAAGATCGCAGCCTTCGGCAGCTCCTACAGGGGATGTGTGTCAGTTATTTGCTAACTAACCCATCCGCGCGGAACATCCCGCGAATCCCGCGCACGGCCTGGCGGATGCGGTCCTGGTTTTCGATCAGCGCGAAGCGCACGTGGTCATCGCCGTACTCACCAAAGCCAACCCCCGGCGAGACGCAGACCTTGGCTTCGGCCAGCAGTTTCTTGGCAAACTCCAGCGAGCCCAGATGCGCATACGCCTCGGGAATTTTCGCCCAGACATACATCGACGCTTTCGGGTTCTCGACCATCCAGCCCAGTTCATGCAGGCCCTTCACCAGCACGTTGCGACGCTGACGATACTGCTCGGCGATGTCGCGCACGCATTGCTGATCGCCTTCCAGTGCGGCAATCGCCGCCACTTGCAGCGGTGTGAAGGTGCCGTAGTCGTGGTAGCTCTTGATCCGCGCCAGCGCGCTGACCAGTTCCGGGTTGCCGACCATGAAACCGATGCGCCAGCCGGCCATGTTGTAGCTCTTGGACAGGGTGAAAAACTCCACCGCAATGTCCTTGGCCCCCGGTACCTGCATGATCGACGGCGCTTTCCAGCCGTCGTAAACGATGTCGGCGTAAGCCAGATCGTGCACCACCAAAACGTCGTACTGCTTGGCGAGGGCGATCACCCGCTCGAAGAAATCCAGTTCCACGCACTGCGCGGTCGGGTTCGACGGGAAGCCGAGGATCATCATTTTCGGCTTGGGAATCGAGCCGCGAATGGCCCGCTCCAGCTCATCGAAGAAATCCACCCCCGGCACCAGCGGCACCGAACGCACCTGAGCGCCGGCAATCACCGCGCCGTAGATGTGAATCGGATAGCTCGGGTTGGGCACCAGCACCGTGTCGCCCTGGTCCAGTGTCGCCAGCATCAAATGCGCCAGGCCTTCCTTGGAACCGATGGTGACAATGGCTTCGCTTTCCGGGTCGATATCGACTTCGTAACGCTGCTTGTACCAGTTGGAAATCGCCCGGCGCAGGCGCGGAATGCCTTTGGACGTCGAGTAACCGTGAGTGTCTTCGCGCTGGGCGACCTGCACCAGTTTTTCGACAATGTGCGGCGGCGTGGCGCCGTCGGGATTGCCCATGCTCAGGTCGATGATGTCTTCACCACGGCGGCGAGCGGCCATTTTCAGCTCGGCAGTGATGTTGAAAACGTAAGGGGGGAGTCGATCTATGCGCGCAAAGCGGCGCGGCGAACCTTGTTCGGCCATTGTTGCCTCGGATAACGTAAGCGCCCGGAACCGTCCGAGCGACGCTGGTCACTGCGGTGACCTGTGGCGGAAGATAAGGGCAGTGATGGCATACTGTCCAGCGCGGTTGTAAACATTTTTTTCAAGGAAAATCGGTCAATGGAATTCACCAGCGGCTTCTTGCTGAGCCTTTCGCTGTGCCTGGATATCGGCGTAGCCAACATCGCGATGATCACCCTGGCCATGCAGCGCGGCTACTTTCAGGGCTTCGCCCTGGGCCTGGGCACCTGCGTCGGCGACCTGATTTATGCGGTGCTGGCACTGGCCGGCATGACCGTGCTGCTGCAATACGAAACCGTGCGTTGGGTGCTGTGGATTGGCGGCTCGGCGCTGCTGATCTACTTCGCGGCGAAGATGATTTACTCGGCGATTCACCATGAAGCGCTGCTGGCTGAAACGGCGGAAGTGGGGCAGAACTCCCATCGCAAGGAATTCTTTCGCGGCATCTTTCTCGCCATGTCGTCGCCCAGTGCGATTCTCTGGTTTGCTGCTGTCGGCGGTACGTTGATCGCCCGATCCGGTGGCGGCGGTCCGTTGAGTTCGGCGCTGTTTTTGGGCGGCTTTCTTTGCGCCGGGCTGCTGTGGTCGGCCGGTCTGTGCTTCGCGGCGAGCCATGGCGGCAAGCTGCTGGGCGACAAGCTGCTGCGCTACTCCTATCTGGCATCGGCGGCGATCTTCTGCTATTTCGCGGTCTACGTGATCGTTTCCGGATACAACGAGTTTGTCGGCTCGGGCGCCGTCGAGCAGTTGCATTCGCTGTAAACGTGCGAAACGGGTCGGGCTTTCTATACTCCCAGCCGAACCCACTTTTCCGTTCTGAGGAGTCGCGTCATGGATGAACAGAAACGCGTCGAAATAGCCGAACCTCGCTTCGAACATGGGCAGTTTCTGCTGATTGCCGGTTTCGGCGGGCGGTTCACTCAGCAAACCACCGAAGACATTCCCGCGTTGTGGGAAAAACTGATCCCGCACTTGGGAAAAATCCCCGCGCAAGTCAACGAAGTGACCTACGGCGTTTGCTGCAACGCGGACGGCGAGGGCGGTTTCGAATACATCGCCGGTGTGCAGATCGACAAACTCGACGACCTGCCTGAAAAATACCGCTGGGTTGAAATCCAACCGCAGCAATACGCAGTGTTCGAGCACAAGGGATCACTGACGCAACTCCCCGACACCTTCCAGTACATCTGGAATACTTGGCTGCCGCAGTCCGGTTACGAAGCGGCGGACGCCCCGGAATTCGAGCGCTACAGCGAGGATTACAACCCGAAACTCAACACTGGCACGCTGGAAATCTGGCTGCCGATCAAGGCCTGAGCGGCTTAACAATCGAGGCGGAGCATGTCCGCCCCGATGGTTCTGCTTTATGCTGGCGGGCCTTGTTTGCACAGATTTTTGAGCTGCCATGAACACCGTGATCCGCAACGTCAGCGCCGCCGACCTCGACCGCTGCTACGCCATCGAAACCGTCGCCTATGAAGGCGACGAAGCCGCCACCCGCGAAAAGATCGCCACGCGCATCGCCACCTGGCCGGACGGCTTCATCGTCGCCGAGGTGGACGGCGTGGTCGCCGGTTTCATCAATTCCGGCGCGGCGTTTGACGTGCAGATGTCCGACGAGGCCTTCAAGGAACTGATCGGCCACGACCCGAAAGGCCCGAACGTGGTGATCATGTCGGTGGTGGTGCACCCGGATTACCAAGGCCAGGGCCTGGCCAAGCGCCTGCTCGGCGAGTTCATCGAGCGCATGCGCGCCATGGACAAAGCGACAATTCATCTGATGTGCAAGGAACAGCACATCGCGCTATACGCAGGTTTCGGTTTTGCCTACATCAAACCGTCCGAATCCGACCACGGCGGCATGGCGTGGCACGAGATGATCCTGACCCTGTAACGGCCCGTGGAGATCCCTTGTGGGAGCGGGCTTGCTCGCGAAAGCGCTGGGTCAATCAACATCAATTTACATGACACACCGCCTTCGCGAGCAAGCCCGTTCCCACATTAGATTGCGGTGGGTCAGTAGAGGCTATCGAGCACCCGTTTCGGCGCTTCACGATCGTAGGTGTCGGCGTCGAACTGGCCATCATTCAGGCGCTTGTGAAACGCGCCAGCAGACGGCAGCGCCGAGCGCGGCTGGTGCGTTTCGGGATTCCACGCATCCGAGCGCACAAAGGCTTTCGAGCAGTGAAAGAACGCTGCGTCCACCGTCACCAGCAACACGGTTTTCGCCGGTTTGCCATTCACCGCAAAACTCTCAAGCATTGCCGGTTCATCGCTGATCAAGGCCGTGCCATTGACCCGCAATGTCTCGCCGATCCCGGGAATGATGAACAGCAGCGACACCCGCGAATCGTGCAGCACATTGCGCAGAGTATCGATGCGGTTGTTGCCCGGGCGATCCGGCAAGGCCAATGTGCGTTCGTCCAGAATCCGCACGAACCCGGCCTTGTCACCGCGCGGCGAATTGTCCAGGCCGTCGGCGCCGATCGAGCTGACGATCACCAGCGGCGACAGCCGTACCATCGCTTGATAATCCTCGTTGAGAAAGCCGATCTGCTTGCGCACGGCACGTTCGTGGGGTTGGCCGTAAATGGCTTCCAGTGCTTCGATTGAATCGATCATCCTGCATCCCTCTACGATCTAAAAAAACAGCCCCATCCGCCGCTCGTAACCGATCCGGCCCTTGTACGCTTCGCCGCTGTCGACGTAGCCATGCTTGGCGTACAACGCAATCGCCGCCTCATTGTCGGCATCCACTGACAATTCCAGCCCCTTGATTCCCGGCCAGGCCTGGCGCGCGATTGCGGGCAGTGCTTGCAGGCAGGCCTTGCCGTAGCCTTTGCCTTGCGCGCGCCGATCGACCTGCAGAGCATGCAATGTGGCGCTGTGTTCGTCGGCCCAGTCGGGCAATACCGGCGGGCGCTTGAGCAGCAGAAACGCCACCGGTACGTCGTCCGCCAGCAGGGCAAAACCTTTCACGCCGGGGCCGGGTTTCGACAGCAGGGTGTGCAAGGCTCCGTGGATGTCACCGGAGAACTTGATTTGCTCGGGGTGGATTTCAATCGCCGCGACTTGCTCACGCTGCAAAGGGCTGAGGCTGTCGTAAGGCACGAGTTGGGCTGACACGGGAATTTCCTTTTTCCTACAAGGAGTGAACCTCGGATTCTAGCGACATTGTCGTCGGTGAATTTTTTTTGTTTGCCCTGTCGATCTGCGCATTGGGCAAACGACTAAAGGTGTCTTCACAACAAAAACCACGGAGAACACCATGAGCGCACAAAGCGAAATCCAGACCCTGATCAACACCTACCGCGAAGCAGTGATGGCCAAGGACGTCGAGAAAGTCATGGCCCTGTACGCCGACGACATCGTCTCGTTCGATGCGATCAAGGCCCTGCAATTCAAAGGCAAAGCGGCGTACCGCGCGCACTGGGTCGAGTGCATGGAAATGTGCCCCGGCCCGCACATCTTCGAGTTCCACGAAATCGCCATCGAAAGCGCCGACAACATCGCTTTCGCGCACTGGGTGGCCAATTGCGGCGGCACCAACGACAAGGGTGAAACCCAGAGCTGCTGGATGCGCGTGACTGCATGTTATCGGCAGGTCGGCGGGGCGTGGAAGATTGCCCACGAGCATTGGTCGGCACCGTTCGATCCGATGAGCGGCGCGACGCTGTTTGATGTAACCCCCTGATCTTCAGCCATAGTTGATCCGTTCGAATCAGGAGATCACCATGAAATACCTATGCCTGGTCTACAGCGATGAACGCCTGCTGCACACCTCGCCGGACAGCCCGGAGGACGCCGAATGCTGGGCCTACGCCGAGTCGATTCAGGGCAGCGGGCGGATGATCGCCGCCGAAGCGCTGGAATCGGTGGAGACCGCCACCACGGTACGCATGCGCAACGGCAAGGTGTCGATCACCGACGGGCCTTTCGCTGAAACCAAAGAGCAACTGGCCGGTTTCTACCTGATCGATGCCAAGGATCTCAACGAAGCCATCCAGGTTGCCGGCAACATTCCGGCAGCCCGGGTCGGTAGCGTTGAAGTGCGCCCGGTGCGGCAGTTGAATGTCTGACGTCAGGGCGCGGGTCGAGCAGGTCTACCGCGAGGATTCGCGGCGGATTCTGGCCACGCTGATCCGCCTGCTCGGTGATTTCGACCTCGCCGAAGAGGCCTTGCACGAGGCGTTCTTCGTCGCGGTCGAGCGCTGGCAGCGCGACGGCGTGCCGGATAACCCGCGTACCTGGCTGGTCTCGACCGGGCGTTTCAAAGCCATCGATGTGTTGCGTCGGCGCGCGCGGTTCAAGGCGTCGCAACCGTTGCTGCTGGCGCAGCTCGATGAGCTGGAACAGGCTGACTGGAGTGGCGAAGACGTGGAAGACGATCGCTTGCGGCTGATCTTCACCTGCTGCCACCCGGCACTGGCCGCAGATGCGCAGGTGCCGCTGACCTTGCGCGAAGTCTGCGACCTCACCACCGAGGAAATCGCCCGTGCTTTTCTCTCGGCGCCGGCGGCGATTGCCCAGCGCATCGTCCGCGCCAAAGCCAAGATCCGCGACGCGAAAATCCCTTATCAAGTGCCCACTCTGAACGAATTGCCCGAGCGCCTCGACAGCGTGTTGCGGGTGATTTATCTGGTGTTCAACGAAGGCTATTCGGCTTCGGTCGGCGCCGAGCTGACCCGCGAGGACCTGACGCGCGAAGCGATTCGGCTGGGGCGCTTGCTGATGGAGTTGCTGCCGGAGCCGGAAGTCATGGGTTTGCTGGCGCTGATGTTGCTGCACGAATCACGCCGGCCGGCACGCACCTCGCCGAGCGGTGAACTGGTGTTGCTCGACGATCAGGATCGCTCGTTGTGGGATGCCGGGTTGATGGCTGAAGGCTGCGCGCTGGTGGAGCGCGCCCTGAGTACGCGGCGTTTCGGACCCTATTGCCTGCAAGCGGCGATTGCAGCGGTGCATGCCGAAGCGCCGTCGGCGGCGGAAACGGACTGGGAGCAGATTGTCGGTCTGTATGACGTGCTGCTGCGCGCGGTGCCGTCGCCGGTGATCGAGCTGAACCGGGCGGTGGCGGTGGCCAAGCGTGATGGGGCGTTGGCCGGGTTGTTGTTGGTAGAAGGGATTTTGGCGCGTGGGGAGTTGCAGGATTACCACTTGGCGCATTCGGCGCGGGCGGAGTTTTGCCGGCAGTTGGGGCGGGTCGAGGAGGCGCGTAGCGCTTATCTTCGCGCGCTGGAGCTGACGCGGCAGGCGCCGGAGCGGCGGTTTATCGAGGGGCGCCTGAGGGGCCTGGGTTGATCTGGAAGCTGAGTCGGTGCGGCTGGCCCTTTCGCGAGCAGGCTCGCTCCCACAGGTGATTGCATTGCTCTTTTTGGAAGGCTCGCTCCCACAGGTGAGCGCATTCCTTTTTTTGGAAGGCTCGCTCCCACAGGTGAGCGCATTTCAAGTGTGGGAGCGAGCCTGCTCGCGAATGGCAGCACCGCTTATTCAAGCATCTTGCTGAGCAACCAACTCCCCGCCGGCCCCGGCGGATACAAGCGCGACCACAGGGCGTCGACAAACACCGGTTTCGGCCAGCCGCGCACATTCAGCTCAATCAGCGAATCATTGGCATAACGCTGCACCAGCCACCTCGGCAGCGGTGCCCAGCCAAAGCCTTTTTCAGCCATCTCCAGCAACATCAGATAACTCGGCGCCGACCACACCCGGCCTTTACCACGGCTGTCATACGGATTAACGATGGTCGCCAGGCGCAACTCGCGATGTTGCTCGAGGATCTGCTGGTCGACATGCTCAAGCTTGGCCAATGGATGCTCGCGGCTGACGAACAGGGCAATCTCCGTGCGCTCGGCCACGGTCGAGGTCACCAGGTCCGGCGGGTAGTTGTCCTGCATTTCCGCGAAGGCCAGATGCGCTCGACCGCGCTGCACCAGTTCGATCAGGTCGTCACATTCGGCAATCAGACATTCCAGCTCCAGCTCCGGGTAACGCTGCTCGAAACCCACCAGTGCCGCCTCGAAACGATAGGACTGATAGGTATCGGAAATCGCCACGGTCAGCTTCGGTTCCACACCTTGGGCCAATTGCCGTGCGCTCATTTCCAGGCGACTGGTCGCGGCCAGAATCGCCTCGGCTTTCTGCAGCATCACGTGGCCGGCAGGGGTGAGTGTCGGTTTGCGGCTGCTGCGGTCGAACAGTTGCAGGTCAAGATCGATTTCCAGACTGGCGACCGCCGCGCTGATGGTCGATTGACTGCGGCCCAATTTACGCGCCGCTGCGGAAAACGAGCCTTGCGTCGCCGCCTGGACAAACGCCAGCAGCACTTCCTGGGAAGCCATGAACTATCGCCCTGATCGATGGTTATTGGTTATGAAGTATCGGTATTCGGTTGGATCATGGCAACCATCGTCAAACAAGGAGTCAAGCCATGACTGCCCACAAGTCCATCACCGAACGTGTTTTCCAGGCGGTTGGTTTCGAGTTTCTCGCGATCTTGATCTGCACGCCGCTGCTCGCATGGATCATGCAAAAGCCGCTGCTCGACATGGGCGCGGTGACCGTATTGATTGCGCTGTTGGCGCTGGCGTGGAACGTGGTGTTCAACCGTTTCTTCGACCGTGCATTGGCGCGGATGAATCTCGCGCACAACGCGTGGGTCCGTGTAGTGCATGCGTTGCTGTTCGAAGGTGGGCTGATCGTGATGGGCGTGCCGCTGATTGCCTGGTGGCTGTCGGTCAGCCTGTGGCAGGCGTTGTTGCTCGACATCGGCGTGCTGCTGTTTTTCCTGCCGTACACCTACGTCTATCACTGGGGCTATGACGTACTGCGCGAGCGCTTCATCGCGCGCCGCACCTATGGAACCTGACGCCGATCCTCCTGTAGGAGCTGCGGAACGCTGCGATCTTTTGATCTTGTTTTTGAAAAATCAAAGTCAAAAGATCGTCCGATCGCGGCCCGAGCCTTCGGCAGCTCCTGCAGATTCGGTGTTTGAAGTCAGAGAAACATGCCGCCGGATGCCTCGACCCGCTGACCGTTGATCCACTGTCCGCCCTCTGACAGCAGCAGCGCCAATGCGCCGCCAATATCATCCGGCAGCCCCACACGACCCAGCGCAGTGTTGCTGGCGACCATCGCGTTGACGGCACTGTTGTCGCGCACCGCGCCGCCGCCAAAATCGGTTTCAATCGCACCCGGCGCCAGAATGTTCACGCCAATCTGCCGCGCGCCGAGCTCCTTCGCTTGATAGCGGGTCAGCACTTCCATCGCACCTTTCATTGCCGCATAAGCGCTGTACCCCGGCAGGCTGAAGCGGGTCAGGCCACTGGAGACATTGACGATGCGCTCACCGTCGTTGATCAGTGGCAGCAGTTGCTGAGTCAGGAAAAACGGTCCTTTCAACTGTACGTTCATCAGCAGATCGAACTGCTCCGGCGTGGTTTCGCTGAACAGCGCGTGCACGCCGATGCCGGCATTGTTGATCAGGAAATCAAAGCGCTGACGCTCAAAGGTTTGCCCCAATACCTGTTCAACCTGCGCGGCAAACGCGGCAAAGTTTTCGCTGCGGCCGACGTCCAGTTGCAGCATCGCCGCGTTCGCGCCGAGTGCCTGTAATTCGCTGACCAGAGTCTGCGCTTCGTCAGCGCGGCTGTTATAGGTGCCGATGATGTCGATGCCTTGCGCGGCGAGGTGCAGGGCGGCGCTTCGGCCGAGGCCACGACTGGCGCCAGTGATCAATGCGATTTTGCGATTCATGCGGACTTCCTCGATTGCGTTGAGTGGGGATGGAAGAAGTTTATTTATCCGCCCTGAGGTGATAAACACAGCAAAAGCGGAATCACTGATCGGCTCAGCCGAACAATCACCGGGGCTTTTCATGAACAAACTTGAACTGCTGCGAACATTCGTCAGGGTCAGCGAACTGTCGAGTTTCACCCTCGCCGGTGAAAGCCTCGGCCTGCCGCGTTCCACCGTGTCCGAGCAAGTGCAGGAACTCGAAGCCTTGCTCGGCACGCGGCTGTTGCAGCGCACCACGCGCAAGGTGCAGGCCACTCAGGACGGCCTGGTGCTGTATGAGCGCAGCAAGGACTTGCTTTCGCACATGGATGAGATCGAAGGGCTTTTTCGTCAGGACGAGGCGTCGCTGACCGGGCGCATCCGCGTCGATATGCCGAACATCCTCGCGCGACGGTTGATCATGCCGCGCCTGCCGGAATTCATGGATCGCCACCCGAATCTGCAGATGGAAATCAGCAGCACCGATCGCCGTGTCGATCTGCTCAGCGAGGGTTTCGACTGCGTGTTGCGCATCGGCGCGCAGCCGGATCAGTCGGTGGTCGCCCGGCATCTCGGCGATTTCCCGATGGTCAACTGCGCCAGTCCCGCTTATCTGCAACGCTACGGCGTGCCGCAGTCGCTGGAGGATCTGGCGCAGCATCGGCTGGTGCATTACGTCGGCGTACTGGGCTCGCGTTCGGAGGGGTTCGTCTATGAGGAAAACCGCGAGGTGCGGCGCGTGGCGATGGCTGGCAGTGTCACGGTCAACAGCACCGATGCCTACGAAGCGGCGTGCCTGGGCGGTTTCGGCCTGACCCAGGTACCGCGCACCGGCATGCAACCGCATCTGGAAAATGGCCAACTGCTGACCGTACTGCCGCAATACACCGCACCGCCGATGGCGATTTCATTGTTGTATGCGCGCCAACGACATTTGCCGCTGCGGGTGCGGGTGTTCATGGATTGGCTCAGCGATGTGGTCCGCTCAACGCTCTGACTGACCCAAACCGAGTCAAATGTGGGAGCGGGCTTGCTCGCGAAGGCGGTTTGTCGGACGCATCTGTATCACCTGACACACCGCCTTCGCGAGCA
>NZ_JBSICA010000046.1:0-30944 GCF_058245595.1 Pseudomonas sp. UF-293
CGCGAACGCGGTGTGTCAGATGAAGATGCCTCACAGGCACACCGCGTTCGCGAGCAGGCTCGCTCCCACAGGGAATCTATGCGGGACGAAGATGGCGTTCGTTCAGCTAAGGTTCAGCTAAATGTCAATGAATGCCATTTGGGAATGAGTGTCATTATGTTACAACTTAGCCTCCTATCTAAAACGCTGTGGCTCGCCAATGCTCGTTCCCTTTTTGATCATGTTGCGCGAAGGCATCGAGGCCGCGCTTATCGTCGGCATCATCGCCAGTTATTTGCAGCAGACCGGCCGTGGCCAGTGGATGCCGGCCGTATGGATCGGCGTTTTCCTCGCTGCCGCACTCGCCTTGCTGGTCGGTGGTGGCCTGGAACTGGTCAGTGCTGAATTTCCGCAAAAGCAGCAGGAGCTGTTCGAAGGCGTGGTCGGTCTGGTCGCGGTGGGCATTCTCAGTTCGATGGTGTTCTGGATGCGCAAGGTCGCGCGGTCGATCAAGCATTCCCTGCAAGCCTCGCTCGATCAGGCGCTGACGGCATCGAAGCATCAAGTGATTGCGCTGATCGCCATGGTCTTCTTCGCCGTCGCTCGCGAAGGTCTGGAAACGGTGTTCTTCCTGCTCGCCGTGTTCCAGCAAAGCGAAGGCCCGGGCGCGCCGATCGGCGCCCTGCTCGGCCTGATCCTGGCGGTGATCGTCGGTTTCCTGATTTACAGCGGCAGCATGCGCCTCAATCTCTCGGCGTTCTTCAAGTGGACCGGATTGTTCATCCTTGTGGTCGCCGCAGGCATCCTCGCCAACTCGGTCCAGGCGCTGCATGAAGCCGGGCTGTGGAATCACCTGCAAACCGTGCTGTTCGACTTCAGCGCGACGCTGCCGATGGACGGCCCGCTGGGCTCGGTGCTGGCCGGCATGTTCGGCTATCAGGACGCGCCGACCGTCAGCACCCTCGGCGCGTATCTGCTTTATCTGCTGCTGGCGCTGGTGATGTTCTTCATGCCCGCGCCCCGCCAGGCAACGCCAACGACTTCCGTTTCCAGCCAATAAGGGCACCCATGTCTGACATTCAAACCCCTCGGGCCCTGCGCTGGGCGCTGGCTGGCTCGGTAGTGCTGATGATCGCCGCTGGTGGATTGTTCTGGTACGCCTCGAACATGGCCGCCGCCAAGCGTCAGCACAACCACGACGAAATCGTCGTCAACATCCATCCGCACAGTTGTGAGCCGAATGCCCTGACGGTGCCGGCCGGCCGCGCCAGTTTCCGCATCGTCAACCGCTCCGAGCGTGCGGTCGAGTGGGAAATTCTCGACGGCGTGCTGGTGGTCGAAGAGCGGGAAAACATCGCCCCGGGCCTGAGCCAGGTGATCAACGCCAACCTGCAACCGGGCGACTATGCAATCACCTGCGGCTTGCTCAGCAACCCGCGCGGCACCCTGCACGTGACACCGACGGCAGCCTCGGATGCCGCCGCCAAGGCCAAGCCGTCGATGGTGGCTTTCGTCGGGCCGCTGTCGGAATTTCGTGTGTATCTTGCCGTTCAGGGCAGCGCGTTGATCAAAGCGGTTACGGCGCTGGATCAGGCAATCGCCAGTGGTGACCTGGCGCAGGCGCAAGCGCTGTACCTGCCGGCGCGTGCGGCTTATCAGCGTCTGGCGCCGGCGGCGCAGCGCCTGGCCGAGCTGGACAATCAGATCAATGCCCGCGCCGATTATTTCGAGAAGCGCGAGCAGGATCCGGCGTTCGTCGGTTTCCATCGCCTCGAATACGCGCTGTTCCAGCAACGTAAACTCGACGATGTCGCGCCGATTGCCCAGCGCCTGCTCACTGACGTCACCACACTCAAAGAGCAGTTGCTCGCGCAGTCACTGCCGCCGGAGCAACTGGTGAGCATCGTCGTGCGCAACCTCAACAACCTAGCCGAGGTGCGCGCTGGCAGCGGCGAAGAAGAACGCTACAGCCACAGCGATCTCAACGGTTTCGCCGCCAACGCGCAAACCGCGCGCAAAGTCGTCGACCTGTTGCGAACGATGCTGAGCAAATCCTCCGCAGACGTACTGGCGAATGTCGACCAGGCGCTGGGCGACTTCGATAGCCAGCTCAACGCGTTCAAATCTGCCGACGGCTACGTCAGTTACGACGCCGTGACCGCCGCGCAACGCCAGCAGATCGCCGCCAAAGCCAAGGCTCTGGCCACGGCACTGGATGGCATCGACCCCGCCCTCGGCCTTTCCGACCTGTAAACAGAAGACCATCCGATGAACGATTCAGAATCTCCCAACCTGCAACGGCGCCGCGTGCTGATGGGCATGGGCGCTGCCGGCGTCGCTCTCGCCGGATCAGCGCTGAGCTGCCCGGCCATGGCCGCGCTGCCTGCGCAAGTCACCGAAGCGCCGAGCAGCGACAAGACCGAAGACCGCCACGACTTCCACGGCGTGCACCAGACCGGCATCGTCACCCCGCGCCCGGCCTCCGGGATGCTGGTGGCGTTTGATGTGCTGGCCTCTGATCGCGAAGACCTTGAGCGGCTGTTCCGCACCTTGAACGAGCGCATCGCGTTTTTGATGAAGGGCGGCCCGGTCGCGCAGATCGACCCGAAACTGCCGCCGCCGGACTCCGGCATCCTCGGCCCGGTGGTCACCCCGGACAATCTGACCATCACCGTTTCCGTCGGCGATTCGCTGTTCGACGAGCGCTTCGGCCTGGCGGCGGCAAAGCCCAAGCGCCTGCAACGCATGGTCGGCTTTCCCAACGATGCGCTGGACGCCGATTGCTGCCATGGCGACCTGAGTCTGCAGTTCTGCGCCAACACCGCTGATACCAACATTCACGCCCTGCGCGACATCGTCAAGAACCTGCCTGACCTGCTGCTGGTGCGCTGGAAACAGGAAGGCAGCGTCCCGCCGCAAGCGCCGGCCAAACCCGGCGTACCGGCGCAGTCGGCGCGCAACTTTCTCGGTTTTCGCGACGGTTCGGCCAACCCCGATTCCAACGACGCCAAGGCCATGGACCACATCGTCTGGGTGCAACCGGGCAGCGACGAGCCGGCCTGGGCTGCCCATGGCAGTTATCAAGCGGTGCGCATCATCCGCAACTTCGTCGAGCGCTGGGATCGCACGCCGTTGCAGGAGCAGGAAAGCATTCTCGGCCGGGTCAAAAGCAGCGGCGCGCCCATCGGCGGCCACAATGAAAGCGAAGTGCCGGATTACAGCAAAGACCCGGCCGGCAAGCTGACGAGGCTCGACGCGCACATTCGTCTGGCCAACCCACGCACCGCCGCGACCCAGGCCAATCTGATCCTGCGCCGGCCGTTCAACTACTCCAACGGCGTCAACAAGAACGGCCAGCTCGACATGGGCCTGCTGTTCATCTGCTATCAGGCCGACCTGGAAAAAGGCTTTATCACCGTGCAGACCCGCCTCAATGGCGAGCCGCTTGAGGAATACCTCAAACCGGTCGGCGGCGGGTACTTCTTCACCCTGCCCGGCGTGACCGGCGACGCCGATTTCATCGGTCGCTCGTTGCTGGCCGCCACCTCCCACAACAAAACCGCATGACACCCAACCGACACTGGAGCCGCCCCATGAAAAAGACGCCACTCGCGTTACTGCTGACCCTTGGTTTGCTCAACACCCCGCTGTCGGCGTTCGCCGCGACTGCGCCGCTGGATCTGGTGGGGCCGGTGTCGGACTACAAGATCTACGTCACCGAAAAACTCGATGAACTGGCCAGCCACACCCAGCAGTTCACCGACGCAGTGAAGAAAGGCGACTTGGCCACCGCGCAGAAGCTCTACGCACCGACACGGGTGTATTACGAGTCGATCGAGCCGATTGCCGAGCTGTTCAGCGATCTCGATGCGTCCATCGACTCGCGCGTCGACGACCACGAAAAAGGCGTAAAGGCTGAAGATTTCACGGGCTTCCACCGGATCGAATATTCGTTGTTCGCGGAGAAGTCCACCAAAGGTCTGGATGCGTTGGCTGACGGTTTGAACAAGGACGTGCAGGACCTGCAAACCCGTGTTGCCGGCCTGACCTTCCCGCCCGAGAAAGTCGTCGGCGGCGCGGCGGCGCTGTTGGAAGAAGTGGCGGCGACGAAGATTTCCGGCGAGGAAGACCGCTACAGCCACACCGACCTGTATGACTTCCAGGGCAATATCGATGGCGCGAAGAAGATCGTCGACCTGTTCCGCCCACAGATCGAACAGCAGGACAAAGCGTTCGTCGCGAAAGTCGACAAGAACTTCGCCACGGTAGACAGGATTCTCGCCAAATACAAAACGGCGGATGGCGGCTTTGAAACCTATGACAAGGTCAAGGACAACGACCGCAAAGCGCTGGTCGGGCCGGTGAATACCCTGGCGGAAGATTTGTCGATGATGCGCGGGAAGTTGGGTCTGAATTGATTTTTTAGCGTCTGGTCTGGCCCCTTCGCGAGCAGGCTCGCTCCCACAGTTGGAATGCATTTCCCTGTGGGAGCGAGCCTGCTCGCGAAAGCAATTCCGGACGCGCTAGAGAATCCTGTAGAGCAACCGCTCAATCCTCACCCGACTCACCCGCTTGAGAAACTTCGCCACCCCAGCCGGGTAATCCGGCAGTGTCTCCAGATTCTGAAAACTGTCGATCCGCGTGGTATGGCGGAAGATGTTTTCCAGCTCTTTCGCCCGCGGCTCCTGCCACTCGCCCTTCGGGTCTTCGATCAGCAGTGCGTTTTCCAGATCAAGACGGAACGCCCGTGGGTTGAGGTTATTGCCGGTCAGCAAGGTGTAACGCTGATCGATCCACATGCCTTTGAGGTGATAGGTGTTGTCACCGTCGCGCCACAAGTGCAGGTTCAACTGGCCGCTGTCGATGCTGTGCTGATGGCGTTTGGCGAAGCGGCGCAGGCTGATCTCGTACAGATAGGGCAGCGCGGCGATTACCTTGAACGGCTCGCTCGGCGGAATGTAGAAATCGTTGGCGGTCTTGTCGCCGACCACGATATCGATCTTCACGCCACGGGCCAGCGCTCGGTTGATCTCGCGGATCACGCCCAGGGGCAGGTTGAAGTATGGCGTGCAGATGGTCAGCTGCTTATGCGCGCTGGCGATCAGTTCGAGAATCGCGCGGTTCAGCGGGTTGTTCTTGCCGACCCCGAGCAATGGCGTGACCGACAGCCCTTCTTTGCTGGTACTGCCCGCACCGGTGTCGTATGTCGCGTACTTGAGGCGACTGCGCAGGTCACCGATGTCGTTGCGCAGGCTGCGGGTGGTCGGCAGGTTGGGCAGGTCGAGGCGGTGCACGGCTTTTGATTCGATCAGGCCATGCTTGACCAGATGATGCATCGAATCCGCCAGCTCACGACTGTGCAGCACGTGGTAGCGGTCGAAGCGGTACTTGTCGAGTTTGTGCAGGTAGACATTGTTGAGGCTCGCGCCGCTGTAGACCACCTTGTCATCGATCACGAAGCCTTTGAGGTGCAACACGCCGAACAGCTCGCGGGTCTGCACTGGCACGCCATAGATCGGCACTTCGCTCTGGTGCGTGCGAGTCATGTCCTGATACCAGGCGGCATTGCCCGGTTGCTTGCCGGCGCCGATCAGACCGCGCTGGGCGCGCAACCAGTCGACCACGACGGCGATTTCCAGCTCGGGACGCTTGAGCTTGGCGGCGTGCAGGGCGTCGAGGATTTCCTGGCCGGCTTCGTCTTGCTGCAGATACAGCGCAACGATGTAGATGCGTTGGGTCGCTGCAGCGATTTGCTCAAGCAGGCAGCGTCGGAATTCAGCAGCACTGGACAGAATGCTCACCGCCTCGGCGGTCAGCGCGAAGCTGCGCAGCTTGGGCAGCAGAGAACGTTTGAAAAGCAACGGCATAAGGCTCGCAAGGTTCGATTCCGAAGAGTTTGAGAGCTTACACCATCGTCTGCGCCGGGTCTCGTCAGCGTCAGTAATGGCCCCTTCGCGAGCAGGCTCGCTCCCACCGTTGAAATGCATTCCCCTGTGGGAGCGAGCCTGCTCGCGAAAGCGCTTTCGCAGTCACTGAAAAATTCCCTTGACCAAGAAGAACACTCGTTCTACTGTTCGCCACATGAACAAATCAATCAGCAACGACACACGCGACATCATTCTGGATGTTACCGAAAAGTTGATCTACAAAAGTGGCATCGCTGCCACCAGCATGGATCTTCTGGTGAAGACCGCCGGCGTCTCCAGAAAAAGCATTTACCGTTACTTTGCCGACAAGGACGCGTTGGTAGTCGCAGCCCTGCAACGACGGGACATTCGCTGGATGCATTGGTTCAGGAGCGCTGTCGACCAGGCCGAAACACCGGTTGATCGACTGCTAAACCTGTTTAACGTGCTCAAGGGCTGGTTCGACTCGGAAGGCTTTCGCGGCTGTGCCTTCATCAACACCAGCGGCGAAACCGGGGATCCTCAGGATCCGGTGCGGCTGGTTGCCAAAGAACACAAACAGAAGTTGCTCGACTACGTGTGCGAGCTGTGTACCGAACATGGCGCCGAGGATCCGCAGCTGCTGGCCAGACAGTTGCTGGTTCTGATTGAAGGCGCCATTACCGTAGCGCTTGTGATGGGTGATCACAGTGCCGCCGATAATGCGCAATGCATGGCGCGAAAGTTATTGGGCCTGTAACTCTTAATAAGCCGGACTTGTTGTTCATACACTAAATGAAACAGGAGATTGAACATGTCGACTGCAGCCCAGGTACGTCCGCCATTGCCACCTTTCAACCACGCTTCAGCCATCGAGAAGGTGCGCCTTGCCGAAGATGGCTGGAACACCCGTGATCCGGAAAAGGTTTCGCTCGCTTACACCCTCGACACCAAATGGCGCAATCGCGCCGAGTTCGCCAACAGTCGCGAAGAGGCCAAGGCTTTTCTGACGCGCAAATGGGCGAAGGAACTGGATTATCGCTTGATCAAAGAGCTCTGGGCCTACTCCGATACGCGTATCGCCGTGCGTTATGCCTATGAATGGCATGACGACTCGGGCAACTGGTTCCGCTCGTACGGCAACGAGAACTGGGAATTTGATGACAATGGCCTGATGTTCCAGCGCTATGCCTGCATCAACGACATGCCGATCAAGGAAAGCGAACGCAAATTCCACTGGCCGCTGGGCCGCCGGCCGGATGATCATCCGGGGCTGAGTGAACTCGGTCTCTAAAGCCAACCCACCCCTGTGTAGGAGCTGCCGAAGGCTGCGATCTTTTGATCTTGATTTGATCGTTCCCACGCGCAGCAGCCGGGGCGCTCCGCGCCCCAGAAGATCGCAGCCTTCGGCAGCTCCTACACAGGAATGTATTCCAGACTGTAATTGACGACGGCATGCTCTGGCTCGCCGCAACAGTTCGATACAGGTAACATAACCGCCCTCCCCGCAGCCCACGTTCTGCGCCTTGCCGAATAAGCCGACTCCATGCCTTTCGAACTCAGCGTTGACCTCACCACCCTGGCCATTCTGGCTGCCGTTGCCTTCCTTGCCGGTTTCATTGATGCCATTGCTGGCGGTGGCGGTCTGTTGACCACGCCGGCGCTGCTGACGGCGGGCCTGCCGCCGCATCTGGTGCTGGGCACCAACAAGTTGAGCTCGACCTTCGGTTCGGCCACCGCCAGCTTCACCTTCTACAAGCGCAAACTGTTTCATCCACGCCAGTGGACCCACGCCATTGTCGGCACGCTGGTCGGCGCGCTGACCGGTGCGGTGGTTGCGCATTACCTGCCGGCCGAATGGCTGAACAAGATGCTGCCGGTGATCGTCTTCGCTTGTGGTGTGTATCTGCTGTTTGGCGGCACGCCAAAAGCGCCGCTGGACAGCGACGCACCGATCAAAAAGAAATGGCAATCGACCCAAGGCTTCAGCCTCGGCTTCTACGATGGCGTGGCCGGCCCCGGCACGGGCGCGTTCTGGACCGTGAGCAGTCTGCTGCTGTACCCGATCGATCTGGTCAAGGCCAGCGGCGTGGCGCGAAGCATGAACTTTGTCAGCAACATCGCGGCGCTGTCGGTGTTCATCTTCTCCGGACAAGTCGACTGGATCATTGGCTTGTGCATGGGTCTGTCGGTGATGGTCGGGGCTTTCTTTGGCGCGCGCACCGCGATCAGCGGCGGCGCCAAATTCATTCGTCCTGTGTTCATCACCGTAGTGCTCGGCTTGACCGTGCGCTTAGCCTGGCAGCACTGGTTCAGCGTGGCCTAAGCGTCGCGCCACGTAGACGTCAATCAGGTAACGGGCAATCGAACGCGACGCCGGCAACGGCGGCAAGTCATGCACGTTGAACCACTGAGCGTCCTCGATCTCGTCTTCCTGACAGACAATTTCGCCACCGGCATATTCGGCATGGAAGCCGAGCATCATCGAATGCGGGAACGGCCAGCACTGGCTGCCGATGTACTGGATGTTCTTCACTTCGATCTGCACTTCTTCACGCACTTCGCGAATCAGGCAATCCTCGGCCGACTCCCCCGGCTCGGCGAAGCCGGCCAGCGTGCTGTAAACCCCGGTGACGAAACGCGGCGAGCGTGCCAGAAGGATTTCGTCGCCACGGGTGATCAGCACGATCATGCTTGGTGAAATGCGCGGATAACTGCGCAGATCGCACGGCTGGCAATACATCGCTCGTTCGCGAGGGACTTGCGTCATCGGCTGGCCGCAGTTGCCGCAGAAGCGATGCTCACGCGCCCAAGTGCCGATCTGTGCGGCATAGCCGAGCACTTTGTACAGCGTGTGATCGCCTTCGAGCATGAACGCTCGCAGGCCCTTCCAGCCGCAACCGGGCACTTCGCTGACACTGCGCAACTCGAGCAGATACACCGGCTCGCCATCCAGATGACCAATGCCGTGCTCGGCGAGGACTGAAAGATCCTGGCGCTTGAGCCATTCGCGCGGGAACAGCGCGCCGTTGTCATCGAACAGAAAGCCTTCCGGGCTGCGCGCTACGGCCCAGCCGCCGGGTTGATCGGTGTCGAGTACTGCAGTGGTCCAGCGAGAGGTCATGGTTAACTCAATCCAGAAATTCGGGTTTCTGTTTGCTCATGTGGGCGGCCATGGCCACGCGCAGATCGTTGGATTGCAGCATGGCGGCGTTCCAGGTGGCAACGTATTCGAGACCATCGTCGATGCGGTGGTCACGCATGTAGCTGATCATTTCCTTGGTACCGGTCACGGCAATCGGCGACTTCGCAGCGATGTCACGGGCAATGTCGAACACGCCTTCGAGCAGTGTGTCCTTGTCGCTGTAAACCCGATTGACCAGGCCCATGCTGCGCGCTTCCTCAGCGCCAAAGTTGCGACCGGTGTAAGCCAGTTCACGCAGCATGCCGTCTCCGATGATTCGCGGCAACCGTTGCAATGTGCCGACGTCGGCGGCCATGCCGATATCAATTTCCTTGATCGAGAACTGCGCGTCCTCGGCGGCGTAGCGCATGTCACAGGCTGAAATGAGATCAATCGCCCCACCCAGGCAGTATCCCTGAATCGCGGCGAGTACCGGTTTGCGGCAATTGTCGACGGCGTTGAACGAGGCCTGCAGGTTGAGGATCTTGCGCCGCAACAGGCGCGCATTGCGGCCCACGTCCTTGCCCAGTTCATTGGCGACGCCGGCGAGCATCATCAGATCGATGCCGGAAGAGAAGTGCTTGCCGTTACCGCTGAGGACTACCACGCGGACTTCGTCGGTATCGTCGATCCATTGGAAGATCTCGACGATTTCGCTCCAGAACGCCGCGTTCATTGCGTTGATCTTTTCCGGTCGATTGATCTGCACATGCGCGATGTTGTCAGCCAGTTCGACGCTGAAGGCGGAGTATTGAGTCATGGCAGAAATCCTTTACCGGGCTGGAAAATAAGGCCCGAACTATAACAAGGCAACGGGGCGGCGGTTCGGCCAAATGCGGGACTGCTCGGCGTCGGCGCAAAATGCGCGGGCCTTTTCGCGAGCAGGCTCGCTCCCACAGGGAGACTACATTTCAATGCAGGAGCGAGCCTGCTCGCGAAGGCGTCGGATCTCTCGCCGCACGCAATCATTTCAACCCAAGCTTGTACAACGAGCCATTCTCTTCATCCGTCAGCACATACAGATAGCCATCCGGCCCTTGGCGCACATCGCGGATGCGCTTATTCAACTCACCCAGCAAGCGCTCTTCATGCACGACCTTGTCGCCATCGAACTGCAGGCGGATCAGTTCCTGGCTCACCAGTGCGCCGATAAATGCATTGTGCTGCCAAGGCTTGAAACGATCGGCGTCGTAGAACGCCATGCCGGTAACGCCGGGCGATTTTTCCCAGACATGATGCGGGGCCACGGTGCCTTCGGCAGTTTTACCCTGCGCCTCCGGAATCGGCTGCATTGAGTAATTGATGCCATGGGTCGCCAACGGCCAGCCGTAGTTCTTGCCGCGCTCGATGATGTTCACTTCATCGCCGCCACGTGGCCCGTGCTCGTTTTCCCACAACGTGCCGGTCCACGGGTTGAGCGCCGCGCCCTGCGGGTTGCGCAGGCCATACGACCAGATTTCCGGGCGAACGCCGGATTGGCCAACGAAAGGGTTATCGTCCGGCACTTTGCCATCGGGGAAAATACGTACGACCTTGCCTTGCAGCTTGTCCAGATCCTGCGCGGTCGGGCGGTCGTTGTTTTCCCCCAGAGTGATAAACAGATACCCATCGCGATCGAACACCAGGCGCGAACCGAAATGGTTGCTCACCGACAGTTTCGGTTCCTGACGGAAGATCACGTTGAAGTCCTTCAACGTCTTCAGGTCTTCGGAAAGACGTCCGCGCCCTACTGCTGTGCCGGCCTTGCCACCCTCACCACCACCCTCGGCGTAGGACAGATAGACCATGCGGTCCTGCTTGAAGTCCGGCGACAGCACCACATCGAGCAAACCGCCCTGCCCTTTGGCCCAGACTTGCGGCACGCCGCTGATCGGCTCGGACAACTTGCCGTCCTTGCTCACGACCCGCAGACGCCCTGGGCGTTCGGTAACCAGCATGCCTTGCTGATCAGGCAGAAACGCCAGCGCCCACGGATGTTCCAGGCCTTGGGCAATGGAGCTGACTTCAAGAATGCCCTGCTCGCTTTTCAGCTCTTTGGGCGCGGCGGCGAAGGCCGGGGCACTGATCAGCGCGGCGGCGCAGCAGGTGGCTAAAAGGGTTTTACGCAACATGCACGATTCCTTATGTTCGTGTGAGGGGCTGGCAGGAACTCAGTTCTGCCGTTCAACGGTTGCTGCCGGTGCCCCGTGGGGGCGGGTTGGGAATGAAGGTGGGTGGCTTGCTCGGCACCGAGCGAATCGGCTGTCCGTTACCGATGCCGCGATTTTCAACGGTCGGCTGACGTGGCACGGGGACGGTGTTCGGCCCGCGAAGAGGCGGAGCGCTGGGCTGGGTGCCCTGCATGCTGTTGGGGTTGGCCCGGCGGATCGGGCTGTTGTAGGGATTATTGCTGTTACCGGTGGGGCTTTGCGCCAGCACGACATCGGCATACACCAGACCACCACTGAGGGTCAGGACAGCGATACCAATCAGAAAGCGGTTCATGGGGAATGCCTCTCGATGTGCGTGGACTAGAGCCTTGGAGCCCACGCTACGCCGTGGGTTCGGATTTGTTAACCCTCGTGCCTTAAACAACATGTAACACGGCTTGACCGTAGCGCTGGAAGCCGCGCAATCACTGGAAACTTTCTCGCCGCGCCACGGGTCACCTGAACATCACTCGGAGGACACGTCATGGCTCGGGCAATCTGGAAAGGCGCAATCAGTTTTGGACTGGTACACATCCCCGTGGCGCTGGTTTCAGCGACGTCGTCCCAAGGCGTGGACTTCGACTGGCTCGACAGCCGCAGCATGGATCCGGTGGGCTACAAACGCATCAACAAGGTCACCGGCAAAGAAGTCACCAAGGAAAACATCGTCAAAGGCGTGGCCTACGAGAAGGGCCGCTACGTGGTGCTCAGCGAGGAGGAAATCCGCTCGGCGCACCCCGTTTCCACGCAGACCATCGACATTTTCTCTTTCGTCGACGCCGAACAGATCCCGCTGCAGAACATCGACACGCCCTACTATCTGGCGCCGGACAAACGTGGCGGCAAGGTCTACGCGTTGTTGCGTGAAACCTTGAGCAAGACTAACAAAGTTGCCCTCGCCCGCGTCGTCCTGCATACGCGCCAATACCTGGCAGCACTGATGCCACTGGAGTCGGCACTGGTTCTGGTGAAACTGCGCTGGCCACAGGAAGTGCGCAGCCTCGATGAGCTGGCGCTGGGCAGCGAAGTGACCAAGCCACAGCTTGCGAAGGGTGAGCTGGACATGGCCAAACGTCTGGTTGAAGACATGACCTCGGAATGGACGCCGGAGGATTACAAGGACGAGTTCGAAGACAAGATCATGGCGTTGGTCGAGAAGAAGGCCCACGAAGGCAAGATCGAGGATGTCGAGACCACCACTGGCGAGGAAGAGCGCAAGACTGCCGATGTTATCGATTTGACCGAGCTGCTCAAGCGCAGCCTCGGTGGCAAGGCACCAGCCAAGCCGAAGGCCAAGACAACCAGCAAGGCGGCACCGGCGAAGAAAACCAGGAAGGCGTCTGGGGAGTAAGCGTTCGGCCAGCTACAGGTACGTTGAAAGGAAGCTGCCTTCGCGAGCAAGCCCGCTCCCACAGAGTTCGGGGTCGGATGCAATATTTGCATTCACCCTGATCAAATGTGGGAGCGGGCTTGCTCGCGAAGAGGCCAGCGATGACACCGCCAATCTCCAGATCAGTATGAAGATCGCCGGGGTGGAGTCAGGTCGAGACGTGTTGAATAGGAGTCAGCATTCGCGAGCAAGCCCGCTCCCACAGAGTTCGGAGTCGGATGCAATATTTGCATTTCCCATAAGCAAATGTGGGTGCGGAGTCGGATGCAATATTTGCATTTCCCCTGATCAAATGTGGGAGCGGGCTTGCTCGCGAAGAGGCCAGCGATGACACCGCCAATCTTCAGATCAGTATGAAGATCGCCAACAACGCGGCAAAAATCGCCCATTTTTCCAGGTAATAGCGCGTGCGGTTGCGCTTCTTCAGCTCTTTGCCGCGCAAACGTATCTTGTAGATTTTGGTAAACAAGCGGTTGATCCCGCCCGTTTTGTCCCCGGCATCATTCGGCGCGCCCGCTGCCGACATCACCGTGCGGCTGAACCAGCGATTGAACGCAGCAGCCCAGCGGTATTTCAGCGGCCGTTCAATGTCGCAGAACAGAATGATGCGGTTCTGATCCGTGGTGTTTTCTGCGTAATGGATGAACGTCTCGTCGAACATCACCGCTTCGCCATCGCGCCAGTGATAGTTCTCACCGTCGACGTTGATGTAGCAACCAGGATCATTCGGCGTGTCCAGCCCCAGATGATAGCGGTATGAACCGGCGTAAGGATCGCGATGGCGCACCAGTTTCGAGCCCGGTGGCAGCTCGGCAAACATCGCCGCTTTGATCGAGCCGATGCTCTGCACCAGTTCGGTGGTGCGTGGGCACAGTTTCATTGCCGACGGATGGCTGTCGCCGTACCACTTCAGATAAAAGCGCTTCCAGCCAGTCTTGAAGAAGGAGTTGAAGCCGACATCGTCATACTGATTCGAGCGCTTGATCTCGCCGGCACGCAGCAGGTTCTGGCCTTCCTCGCGAATCTCTTTCCAGTGCGCCTGCAACGGGCTCAGATCGGGGAAATCCGCCGGATTCAGGTACGGCTTGTTGGGCATCCTGGAGAACAGGTACAGGAAGCAGTTGATCGGCGCGAGGAACGTCGAGTGGTCGCTCAATTGCCGCCCCAGCTTGTGGCGCACGCGTCCACGCAGATGAACGTAAGCAATGGAGATGACATAAACAGCGGCAATGATGAGTTTCACGGAAAAGGGTCACACGTCAAAAGTGAACAAACTGCGCGCGTGGCGGCCTGTGAGCCAGCGTCTTATGCAGCGGTCTTGATGCACAGGGCGCGTCCTTGGCCCGCGCCGTTTCCGGGCGCTCGGTGAAAGGGTGGCATTTTAGCCACAGTTCGTAACCGATAGTGAACCCTCAACTGTGAAAAACTGTCTTGCCTGCTTTTGGCTAATGCCTGCGCCGATGCCAAAGCAGGCGCAACGCCCGTTGCTCGTTTCGATGGAACCACGCTCCGCACGCGCTCCTCTATCGCTTACCAATAACGGAGGAACCCCCATGATTGCCCCACAAACCGGTATGAAACCAGGTCAGCGCTATCGCATTGAAAGCGTCGAACGCGCGCCGCAATTCTCTGGCTTTTTTCTCGATGGAAAGTATTACCTGGGACCTGAACTGCAGACCGCCGTTGGCTGGCTTGAAGGGCAAATGTTTTTCTACGACCAGCTCGACCCGACCGGTGAGCCGGTTTATCCGGGCAGAATTGCCGGCACGATCGAAGGGCTGACGCTGGTGATGCCGGACGGCTTACGCCTGGAAATCGAAGAAGCGCCCTATCAGGCTGAACCTGCTGCACCTGTGCGAGCTTCGATCGCAGGGCGCATCGAGCGTATCTCGCGGCAGCCGATTCGCCCTTCTCCGCTGCTGGTAGCGGGGGCCGCGATGTTGGTGGGGGTTTGTCTGCTGACAATTTCGCGCATCAGAAATCGCTGAAGGCCACCGCGCGAGCAGTGGCCCAACGATCGGTCACTGCTCGCGGGTTACCGTCAGTGCGACCACGGCGATTCGCTCAGCGCGCTCGTATTCAGGCTTGAGCAGTTCCTCACTGAACACATCCGGATCGAGCTCGCGATAGGTCCAGCCAAAACGCTCGCCCTTGAGCAATGGCGTCACTGCCTCGCGGAACGGATCGTGGCCGGCAACAATTGCCACGCCCGTATACACCAGCAACGTGCCGCCGACCTCCAGGCGCGGCAATGCCTCACGCACGATCCGCACCGACAAACCCTCGCCCAGCGCCCCGCCACCGTGGCGATAAGCGCGCTGTTGCTGGTCGTTCATGTACGGCGGATTGGCAATGATCAAGTCGAATTGGCCTTCGGCACTGGCAAGCAGATCGCTGTGGTACACCGACACATTGCTGGCCCCGGCCAGTTCGGCGTTGACCGCACTCATGCGCAGCGCCTGCGGATTAATGTCGACCGCCAGCACCTCGGCATCCGGACGCGCCTTGGCCATGAGCACCGCCCCGGCGCCGCTGCCACAACCGATATCCACTGCGCGCCTGATTGGCGAAAAGCGTTGCTGCATTTGTGCTTCGATGGCCTGGGCGAAGCGATAAGTGTCGGGACCGAAGAACACCGCATCGCTCGCCGACGTTGGAAATGCCGAGTGAGCGAACAACCGGTCATTAAGCGTCGACCAGCGCACATGACTGCGCCACACCGCGCCATCGCGTTCAACGATGCCGGCCTGCTCCAGACTGGCCAGTTCGTCTGCGCTGAACAGCTCGGTAGGAAACGGCATCGACCAGCCGAACACGTCCCGCAGATCCTTGGCCAGCGGCGTGGCAAAGCGCTGCAGAAATCGTTCGTGAGTCAAAGGCGTGGGGGTAATGAAGTGATAACCGCTGTCGAGCAGGCGTTTGCCCAGCTCGAACAGCGCTCTGTCCGATGTTTCTTGTGCCGACATGAAGCCTCCTTGTTTCAACGCAAGCGGGCGCGCAGTTGGATAAAGCGACGCGTCGCGAAAAGTCCGGCCGGACGCCAGTGCCGCTGCGGTTGCAGCCAAGCCATCAACAACGCCATTTGCTCGGCGGAAGGCTCGTCAGCCAGTGCCGCTTCGAGATTGAGCAGATCGGCATCATCGTCGAAGGATTCCTCGACAGCGGCTTCGCGGCGCACGTAGGGCCGAGGCCGTGACGCCGGGCAATCCTGAGTGATCCAGTCGCGTAACAGCTGTTTTTCATAGCCGTTGAACACACCAAACATCGCCGCATCGCTGCCGTCGATCAGACGCCAGAAGCGACTTTCTTCCACCGCTTCACCGCGTTTGATCCAACTCTTGCGCTCCAGCGCCGAAAGGAATTCGCCCATTTGCCCCGGCGTGGCCAGCCACTGGTTGATGGTGCGGTTTTCAATGCGGCAGTAATCGGAATGCATGTGCCGACCGAACACCGCTTTGCGCTCAAGCATGGCGATCACTTCGCGGTCCAGATCGAACTCTTTGATTACTGCGGTGGTGCCCTTGCCGACATCATTCAGGCGATAACCGATCGCCATGCGCCGATAGAACTCGTCGCGCTCTTCGCCCAGCGGCATCAGCTCGAGCATCGATTGCACGGCTTTGCGCGCGTGACCGGTGCTGGCGTTGTCGATGGTCACGTGCAGGCGGAAATAGTGCGGATCGATGCCCAGTTCCGCGAGCTCATAAGCACTGATCAACAAGTGCAGCGGCAGTTGTTCATAGCCGAGGTTGAAGCCGATGACTTCCGGCAGAAATTGCCCGCCGAAACGTCCCAGTGCCAACTGCACCGCGCCTTGCAGAAAATACTCATCGGCAAGACCGCTCAGATCGGAGCAGTCGTGCTCGGCGAGCAGTTTGCGATAGATCACCACATGGTTCTGCCGAGGCACGCCCTCGCCCAGCTCTTCCAGATAGGTATCAAGCAAATCGTCGAAACGCGGGTCCTGCCACTGCGGTAACAGTCCGGCCAGCCAGGCGCCATCAACCTCCTTGGTCGGTGCCACATGCAGAATGAAGTACAACGCGTGGGATTTGTTACGGAAATAGCGGCGCGGCGCGCCCTGCTGACGCTGCTCGAGGTAATCGGCGTATTCGGCAGCCACTCTGGCGCACCGGGCCTCAGACCACTGCAGCAGCTCTTCGGCGCTGCCTGGCAAATCGTCAGGCAGCGCCGCCGCCTTGCTCAATTGCCGGCGCAGAAAATCGAGCGCCGCGCGATCAACCGTGGAGTCTTCCGCCAGCAATCGGTCATAGAGCCGGCGTTCGGTATCCGCCGGCGTGGATGTTTTACCCGAAGACTTCCTGGTCGGGATTTCGATCAGCGACATGACTCATTCCCCTGCGTTATTGGCATTGCCTATAAACGAAAGAGTGATTGGCGCTGAAAAAAATTCCTTTTTTGTGCGTGGCGATGCGCCCAGTGGCGTATGTGGGGTTTACCCCAAAGCGGTATCGAGAAACATCATCACGCCGAAGCCGAGCATCAGCCCAAGGGTGGCCGGGGTTTCATGACCATTGCGGTGCGTTTCCGGAATCACTTCATGGGACACCACGAAGATCATCGCGCCCGCAGCCAGCCCCATCGCCACCGGAAAGCCCAGCGCAAAGCTGTTGGTGATGCCCAAACCGATGATCGCGCCCAACGGCTCCATCAATCCTGAAGCGGCGGCAATCAACGCTGCACGCACTGCGGAAATGCCGGTCACCCGCAGCGCCAACGCCACAGCCAGGCCTTCAGGAATGTCCTGAATGGCAATCGCAGTGGTCAGCGGCAGGCCGATCTTCATGTCGCCGGTGGCGAAGCTGACGCCGATCGCCATGCCTTCCGGCAGGTTGTGCAACGTGATCGCCAGCACGAACAGCCAGACCCGATTGAAGCGTTTCGCCTCGGGGCCGCGCCGCCCGCTCTTTTCATGTTCATGCGGGACGAAACGGTCGAGGCCGACCATCAACGCCACGCCCAAGGCCATGCCGGCCACAACGACGGCAGCGGCGAGCATGGGACTGCTCACCGCTTCTTTCGCCGCCGCGATGCCCGGCAGGATCAGTGAAAAGGAGCTGGCAGCCAGCATCATCCCCGCCGCAAACCCGAGCATGGTGTCCTGGGTTCGCGAAGTGATCGCCCGCAATGCCAAGGCCAGCAATGCACCGACCGCCGTGGCCGCAAAACCCGACAGTCCGCCCAGTGTGGCGAGGCGCAAGGTATCGCGGCCCGTGCTGACCAGGCCGGTGTAGCCGCTGATCAGCAGCAATACGGTTACAACGATCAGGGTCAGCCAGAAAATCCGCCCTCCCCAGCCCGTCCGCGCCAGGCTGACGAACCATGCGCGCACGGGGGCAGCGAACGAAGATGACGGTAGCGCCATGAAAACTCCTCGGTTTCAGGTGGCCGGTACGAACGGCGTGGTTTCATCCAGTTGCGCCAGCGGAACATCGCTGCCACCCGGGGTCAGAATGACCTTGCGGCATTCTTCCTGCTTTTTATTGAAGATCTTGTAACCCTCGGCGGCCTGCTCCAGCGACAGCCGGTGGGTGATGATCGCTTCGGGCTGCAACTTGCCGGTTTCGATGTAGCCAAGCAGCTCGGGGAGAAAACGCTGTACGTGAGTCTGGCCCATTTTGAAGGTCAGGCCCTTGTCAAAAGCGTCGCCGAACATAAAGCCATGAATAAATCCTGCATACACCCCCGGAACGCTGACCACACCACCGCGCCGGACGGCCGCGATGCACTGGCGCAAGGCCTTGCCGCTGCTGCCTTCAAGCTTGAGTGTAGCCATGACGGTTTCGGTGGTGCTGCCCTTGGCTTCAAGGCCCACGGCATCGATCACCGCATCGACGCCGCGATGGCCGGGAGTCTGGCTGGTAATGGTGTCGGCCGGGTCATCATCTTCATCGAAGTTGATCGGAATTACGCCGTAGGTGCGCTGAGCGTAATCGAGGCGGTACTGATGGTGATCGACCATGAAGATCAGCTCGGCTCCAAGCATTCTGGCGCAGGCTGCGGTGAGCAAGCCGACCGGCCCGGCGCCGTAGATGGCCAGACTCGAACCCTGGCTGACGCCAGCATTGATCACGGCTTGCCAAGCGGTCGGCAGGATGTCGGAGAGAAACAGCACTTTTTCGTCCGACAGCGTGCCCGGCACCTTGAACGGGCCGGTATTGGCTTTCGGTACGCGCACCAGTTCCGCCTGGCCACCGGGAATTCCGCCATACAGACGGCTGTAGCCGAACAGCGCCGCAGGTGGCGGAATCATTTTCTTGTTCAGCGCCGCGCCAGGGCCTTCATTGGTGGTCTCGCAGGCGGCGTAAAGCTCTTGCTGACAGAAGAAGCAATCGCCACAGGCGATCACGAAGGGAATCACCACGCGGTCGCCGCGCTGCACCGCCGTGACGGCTGGGCCGGTTTCTTCGACGATACCCATGAACTCATGGCCAAAGATATCGCCATGTTCGACGGTGGGTATCTTGCCTCGGTACAGGTGCAGGTCCGACCCGCAGATGGCGGTGGCGGTGACGCGCAGGATGATGTCGTCGGCGGCTTCAAGTTTCGGGTCCGGTACGGTTTCGACGCGCACGTCATGAGCGCCGTGATAGGTCATTGCTCGCATGGCTTGGTCCTCACTCGATTGAACGAAAATGGCTGCTGCTCCACTTTCCGAAGTGAAAATGGCCGAGTGAGTTCATTCGGGTTTTCGAGATTTTGATCAGCGGATATCAATTACTTCTCGGACGAGCCGATGCGAACGCCGGTTTGCCTGCCATATAACTGCCGTCTGAGTTATGCGACAATGCGCGCCAATGTCCAACAAGAACCCCGCACTCGTCGCTCAGCAGCTTGCCTTCAACGGCCCCAGTTGCGGACGACTTATGCGCGTTGGCTCAACTCAAGCACAGACTGGGGGGAGCTGGAAAAGCTCCAGATTGGTACGCAAGTTTGTACCAGGCACCACAGACCAGATCTAACCCATTGATAGGTAAGGTAATTGATCTCCACAGCTAACATCACGATGCAGTTTGGCGCCAAGCCGCTGTTCGAAAACGTTTCGGTCAAATTCGGCGCAGGCAATCGCTACGGCCTGATCGGTGCCAACGGTTGCGGCAAGTCGACCTTCATGAAAATCCTCGGCGGCGATCTCGATCCGTCCGGTGGCCAGGTCATGCTCGAGCCGAACGTGCGTCTGGGTAAGCTGCGCCAGGATCAGTTCGCCTACGAAGAATTCACCGTGATCGACACCGTGATCATGGGTCACGAAGAGCTGTGGAAGGTCAAGGCCGAGCGCGATCGCATCTACTCGCTGGCTGAAATGTCCGAAGAAGACGGCATGGCCGTCGCCGAGCTGGAAACCGAGTTCGCCGAGATGGACGGCTACACCGCCGAATCCCGCGCCGGCGAACTGTTGCTGGGTCTGGGCATTCCGCTGGAACAGCATTTCGGCCCGATGAGCGAAGTTTCGCCAGGCTGGAAACTGCGCGTGTTGCTGGCGCAGGCACTGTTTTCCGATCCGGAAGTGCTGTTGCTCGACGAACCGACCAACCACCTGGACATCAACACCATCCGCTGGCTGGAAAACATCCTGACCCAGCGCAATAGCCTGATGATCATCATCTCCCACGACCGTCACTTCCTGAACAGCGTGTGCACGCACATGGCTGACCTGGATTACGGCGAGCTGCGTCTGTTCCCGGGCAACTACGACGAGTACATGACCGTGGCGACCCAGTCCCGCGAGCAACTGCTGTCGGACAACGCCAAGAAGAAAGCGCAGATTTCCGAGCTGCAATCGTTTGTCAGCCGCTTCTCGGCCAACGCCTCGAAAGCCAAGCAGGCCACCTCTCGCGCCAAGGCGATCGACAAGATCCAACTGGCCGAGGTCAAGCCTTCCAGCCGTGTCAGCCCGTTCATTCGTTTCGAACAGAACAAGAAGCTGCACCGTCAGGCGGTCATGGTCGAGAAAATGGCCAAGGGTTTTGATGGCAAGCCACTGTTCAAGGACTTCAGCTTCCAGGTTGAAGCCGGCGAGCGCGTCGCGATCATCGGCCCGAACGGTATCGGCAAGACCACCCTGCTGCGCACCCTGGTCAACGAACTGACCCCGGATGCCGGTAGCGTGAAATGGACCGACGCCGCTGAACTGGGCTACTACGCTCAGGACCACGCTCACGACTTCGAAGACGACGTCACCCTGTTCGACTGGATGGGTCAGTGGACCCAGGGCGAACAGATGATTCGTGGCACCTTGGGCCGGATGCTGTTCTCCAACGACGAGATCCTCAAGTCGGTCAAGGTCATCTCCGGTGGTGAGCAAGGTCGCATGCTGTTCGGCAAGCTGATCCTGCAAAAGCCCAACGTGCTGATCATGGACGAACCGACCAACCACCTGGACATGGAATCGATCGAAGCACTGAACCTGGCGCTGGAAAACTACCCGGGCACGCTGATCTTCGTCAGCCACGACCGTGAGTTCGTATCGTCTCTGGCCACCCGCATCATCGAGCTGAGCCCGAACGGCGTGACCGACTTCAGCGGCACTTATGACGACTACCTGCGTAGCCAAGGGGTAGTGTTTTAAGGGCAGCTGCGAGTTTTTAGCTGCAAGCTGCAAGTTAAGAGCCCTGTCCGTGTGACGGGGCTTTTTTGCATTCGGCGGTTGGGAATTGACGGTGCGCAGGTATTCGCGAGCAGGCTCGCTCCCACAGGGAGTCCGCATTTCAAATGTGGGAGCGAGCCTGCTCGCGAAGGGGCCGTCGGCAACGCAATGAATCCCTGTAGCAGCTGCCGAAGGCTGCGATGTTTTGATCGTTAGCCTGCTTTCATTTATCCCGGCCCCGCGCCATGATGTCGGCAACTCTCCCACCGCCGCCCGCGAACGAGTGCTCATGTCTGCGCAGCCACTGCCACCGCAAAGCTCCCTGGCGATCACCCTGCAGATCGTCTCCATCGTTTTCTACACCTTCATTGCCTTTCTCTGCATCGGGTTGCCGATTGCGGTATTGCCCGGTTACGTCCATGAGCAACTGGGTTTCAGCGCGATCATTGCCGGCCTGGTGATCGGCTCGCAGTATCTGGCCACCCTGCTCAGCCGGCCCATGGCCGGGCGCATGTCGGACACGCTTGGGACCAAGCGGGCGATTATTTATGGCTTGTGGGGGATTGTCCTCAGTGGCGCGCTGACGCTGCTGTCGACCTTGCTGCAAAGTTTCCCGCTGACCAGCCTGCTGATCCTGATTGCTGGGCGCTTGCTGCTTGGCATTGCCCAAGGCCTGATCGGTGTCGGCACCATCAGTTGGTGCATGGGCCAGGTCGGTGTCGAGCACACGGCGAAATCCATCGGCTGGAACGGCATCGCCTCCTACGGCGCGATTGCCATCGGCGCGCCGCTGGGTGTGGTGATGGTTGCTGAATACGGGTTTGTCAGCCTTGGCGTCGCGCTGTCGGCGTTGGCGGCCGGTGCGTTGTGGTTGATCCGCAACAAGCCATCAGTGCCAGTGATTCGCGGTGAGCGTCTGTCGTTCTGGGCAGTTTTCGGCAAGATTGCGCCGTACGGCACCAGCCTGACCCTGGCCTCGATCGGCTACGGCACGCTGACCACATTTATCACCCTTTATTACCTCAACCGAGGCTGGAGCGGTGCGGCGTATTGCCTGAGCGTGTTTGGCGTGTGTTTCATTTTGTCGCGGCTGCTGTTTATCTCGGCAATCGCCCGGTTTGGGGGCTTTGCCTCGGCCATCGCCTGCATGACAGTGGAAACCATCGGACTGGTGATGCTGTGGCTGGCGCCCTCCACCGCATATGCGCTGATCGGCGCGGGGCTGGCGGGGTTTGGATTGTCGCTGGTATATCCCGCGCTGGGGGTTGAAGCGATCAAGCAGGTACCGAGTTCGAGTCGCGGTTCGGGTCTGGGGGCCTATGCCGTATTCTTCGACCTGGCACTGGCGATCGCCGGGCCGCTGATGGGCGCGGTCGCGTTGAACCTTGGTTATTCGTGGATTTTCTTCAGCGCAGCACTGCTGTCCGTGACCGGACTGGGCCTGACCTTGCTGCTCAAGCGCCGGGCGATGGCCTGACTCTGACCAGCGCCAACTGAGCACATCGACCCAATCCTTTTGGCTCGGCACAGTTGATCATCAGCGCCATCCCAATTGCCGCCGGCCCTGACCATGATCAACTGCGCCCCCTCGCGCTTCACCCTGCTTGCACTGTTCTGCAGCCTCAGCGCTAGCGCCTGCGCCGATGGTTTTTTCGCCGATGCGAAAAGCGATGTACTGCTGCGCAACTTTTACCTGAGCAACGATTACCGCTCGCCAACGCCCTCCGGTAAAAATTACAAACAGGAGTGGGCTCAAGGGGTTATAGGCAACTTCTCATCAGGTTTTACAGATGGAGCCGTCGGTTTCGGTATTGACGCCCACGCCTTCGCCGGCCTGAAACTCGACGGCGGCAAGGGTCACTCCGGCACCGGTCTGCTGCCAGTCGACAGCGATGGTCGCAGCGAGCACGGCTACTCCAGCGCTGGCGGTGCATTCAAGTTGAAAATCTCGCGCACTACCTTGGCCTTCGGCGAAATGACCGTGGAAACCCCGGTCTTCGACACCTCCGACAAACGCCTGCAACCGGAATACGCCACAGGCTTTTTGTTCAACAGCGCCGAGTTCGACAGCATCAATCTGGTCGCCGGGCACTTCACTGCATTCAAGAACCAGGACAGCTCCTCCGGCCAGGGCGACTTCTATGGCTACGGCGCCAACACCGAAGCGGGTGGCATCAGCTTCGTCGGCGCCGACCTGTTCAGCAGCAGCCCGGTCGGCGGCTCTGTCTACGCCTCGGAATTGAGCGACACCTGGCATCAGTACTACGGCAACCTGCATTTCAAACAATCAGGTGTGTTGCTCGACGCCAACCTCTACCACACCCGCGATACCGGCCATGCATTGGCCGGCGAGATCGACAACACCGCGTTCAGCCTCTCCGGCAAATACAGCTTCGGCCCCCACGCGGTGATGCTCGGCTGGCAGCGGATCAATGGCGACACGCCGTTCGATTTCGTCGGTGGCGACTCGATCTACCTCGCCAACTCGATCAAATACGCCGACTTCAACGGCGCCAACGAACGCTCCTGGCAAGCCCGCTACGATTTCGACTTCGGCGTCTTGGGCATCCCCGGTCTGAACTTCATGACCCGCTACGTCAGGGGCAGCCACATCGACGGCACGCACGCGCCCAAGGGCGGCGCCTACAACTCGTTCGACGCCGACAGCGGCGACTATCAACCGCAACAGGGCAATGGCGGTAAACACTGGGAACGCGATATCGACCTGAAATATGTCGTGCAGTCTGGCGCCGCGAAGGATCTGTCGGTGCAGCTGTCGCACGTCAGCCACCGCGCCAATGAAGCACAGGCCGGGGATGATATTGACCGGATTTACGTGGTCATCCAGTACCCGCTGGGTTTCTGAGGTAACACGATAAACCCGCCCACAGGTTCCTGCGTCGGTCACAAACCCTGAGTTTGCTCCTGGAGATCAAAATCAAAAGATTTCAGCGTACCGCAGCACCTACAGCGGCTAGCCAAGTGCCATCACCTCGTTTATTCTGCCCCCCCGCATAAAAAGCCAAGCCAGGAAGGCATTGATTGACCTTCCTGTTTGTAGTCAATCAACGCAAGCAGATTCAGGGATGTACATGTTTCAGCTATTCAAACTCGGAGCGGCCCTCGTGCTCGCCGCGACGCTCAGCGGCTGCATTACCGAAAGCGCTTCCTGGGTCAGCGAACCCTTGCAACCCAAGGCAAGCGAGCCAGCCAGTTATCTCGTTGGCTCAATCGGGCCGCAATCACTCAAGCAATCAGCCGCTGACAACCAGCGAATCTTTTTCCGCAAACGCGGTTCCGAATACGGTGCGGCCGGCGTCTGGAAAATGGCCGGTGCCTACTCCACGCCGCAGGATGTTCAGGACGGTGTCGGCGCAGCGAGCGTATTCGTGCTTCCCCTGAAGCCTGGCGATTACGAGTTCTATGACTTCCAGTTCTTTTCCGCACGTTATCAACCTGGGCTTGGCACTGTTTTCACCTCGAGAGAGGCGCGGGAGAAATTCAACCTGCCGATGCGCCTGGAACCCGGCAAGGCCTATTACATCGGCGAGTTCCGCTCGTTCTGCCTGACCGCCGGTTTCTGCGCGTTCCGCTGGAGTGATCAGAACGCCCGCGATGCGCTGATTGCGCAACGTCTGGCGCCAGGATTGCCAACGCTGCAACCGCTGAAACTCGACCTGAACAGTGCTCAGCCCTACATCTTCACCGGCCCCATCCCGGGTATTGCCGTGGACGCCAAACCATGAAAAAAATCATCGCCCTCACCGCCGCCGCTCTGTTGACCGGTTGCGCGGCGACCAACACCTTGCCCGAGCGCACGCTTACGGACGGTCAGGATTATCTGCAGCCGATTCACGTTATGGTCGATGATCCGGAAAACGGCTCCAGCCTGCGCAACCACCTGCGTCAGACCGGTGTGTTCCGCACTATCGAAACCGGCAGCGGTAAAGCTGACGAGTACAACGTGCAGGTCAAACTTAATGTGGAACGTCACCTGCCGCCGTTTCCGGTGATTCTGCTGAGCACCGCGACGTTGTTCTTGCTGCCGCTGTCGAATGAATTCGACACGCAAACCGAATTCACCGTGTTCCAGGGTGACAAGCGACTGAAGCAATACACCTATCGCAACATCACTCAAAAATACATCTGGCTACTGGATCAGGGCGGCGAGATGCGCGAACAGAACCTCGGCCGCATCGCCCGCGCCTTCGCGCAGGATGTGCAGCAAGACCGGCTGATCCCGGCAGTCGCGCAATGAACCGCGCGATGATAAAAGTCGCCGGCCTGCTCTGTGCCTCTCTGATGCTGGGCGGCTGCGCCAACACCTTGCAACCGCTCGATTACCATGCCGATCAGGCCTATGTGCCGGTCACGCTCGGCATGGGGCCCGCGTATACGCGCATCGACGAGCAGCATCAGCGCGAGACCGTCAGCGTCCTGAAAAAGACCGGCGCGTTCTCGATGCTCGACGGCGGTTACACCCGCAACGGCTACAGCCTGTTGATCACCGAACCCAGCGACGGCAAGGTCAACTGGCTGGCGCTGGTCAACGTCTTCACTCTGTTCACCTTCCCGATGCCCTACCACTATAAGGACAACCTGCGCGGCTCGGTCTTCAAAGATGGCCAACTGCTCAAAACCTACAACTACTCCCGCGAAGGCTGGAGCGTGATGACGTGGTATGTGCCGATTCCCGGGGTCGAGAACAAACGGCAAATGCTCGATCAGTTGCTGGTGGAAATGGACCGGGACAAGGTGATTCCGTATCAACCGTGAGGTTTGGTGATGTGGACTGGTGCGGTGCACTGCGGCGCAATGCATTGCAATGCGGGAGCGAGCCTGCACGCGAAGAGGCCGTCAGCTCCGGCGCAATTCTTCGATTTAAACGAAGCTGTTTAAAAGACACCTGCGGATACGGTCTCGAGGCTACAAATCCTTGCGCCGTTGCCTACAGCTACGCCAGAATCCGCCGGCTTGTGCGCCTTGGGGGCGGGTTCTATTGTGGTGCGGTCGCTGCCGATCAGCGATCGGGTTTAGCGACCCGGATCTTAATTAGGTGCATCAGCGGTCCATGCTTCGTCGCAGGTTCAATTCTGCGACTGCGCTATGGTGGCTGTATGCGGGAGACCTTCGGGTCTGCCGGGTGCCTATAACCGGTTCGCTAACCTGCGTACAGCCGCCACCTACTGTTTAGCGACAGTGCCTGACGGCTCCACTTAATAGGAGCTTTACCATGATCAAACCAACACCCAACCCACCCGAAACCGACCCCACCTCCCCCTACGAATCCCTCGACTCAAAAAAGCTCCACCAAGCCGCCGACCGCGCCCTCGACCACTACCTCTGCCCACCCGGCTCCACCCCGCCGCCCTACAGCCCCCGCGCGATGTACGCCGTCACCGCCGACACCAAAAATGAAGACCTGCTGGCCAACGCCTGCGAAACCCTTGCCTCCGCGAAAACCATCGCCCAGGAATTCGCCGGACTGGTCAAGCCATCCCAGCGCCGGACGCTGATGGGGATTGCGCAGTTGATCATGCTCGGAGAATTGGCGGTGAATCGGGTGCTGGATAATCTGGAGTTGCCGCAGTAGCGGGCCGCGCTAAAGGATGCTGAGTGAGGCGCCTTCGCGGGCAAGCCCACACAGGGATTTCTGTCGACCACAAGGCTTCGTTCACGCGCCAAACTTTGTGGGAGCGAGCCTGCTCGCGAATGCGGTGGGTCAGTACCTGAGATGTCGGCTGATATACCGTTTTCGCGAGCAGGCTCGCTCCCACATGAGTTCGCGGCTGCCTCTCAATAACTGGCGAACCAAAGGTGGCCGACTACGTTTCACCGGCATTCAGAATTAAGAGATCGCAGCCTTCGGCAGCTCCTGCAAATCGATGCAGGAGCTGCCGAAGGCTGCGATCTTTGCTTTTGAGAGACTGGCGGAAGACAGCCGGAGTCGAACCTGCCCGGGAACGGATGCCGTCCCCAACCGGGTTTGAAGCCCGGCCGCGCCACCGGGCGCGATTGTCTTCCTCATTCATGGTGCGCAGGCGTTAGCCAGCGCGTTGTCGGGGCGGATCTGGCGGGATTCGCCGAGGCGGCGGGTCAGGCCGAGTCGATCGAAATACTCCAGATACTGAATACAGCGTTTGCGTCCCAAGCCTAGCGCATCGCGGAAGGTTGTCACTTCGATTGCGGCATTTTCTTCGGCGAGTTTCAGCAGCAGCGCCGCCATTTGCCGCAGGACGATGTCGCTGATGAACAGGTCGCGCACCACTTGGTGCATCAGGCCCAGCCGCGCCAGTTTGCGCAAGAGCAGGCGGACGCTGGCGTCTTCTTCGCCGAGCATTTTCGCGGCGTCGCGCACCCACGGCGGTTCGAAACCGGCCTGTTCGAACAACGGCTGTAATTGCTGCCAGAGGCTTTCGTCGTCAGCATTCAGGCGCACCTGATGGTCGGGCAGGTGCAACCAGGGGCCGCTGGCGAGGATCGAGCCGGCGCTGAGCAGTTCGTCGAGCAGGCTGATGAACGTCGAGCGTTCCAGTGCCAGCGCGCTGAAGCGGCGCAGTCGATCGCGGTCCGGCCCCATCTGATCGGGTTCCTGTTCGTGGAATCGCGCCAGTTGTTCGAGCAAGGTGAATTTCAACTGGCCCCAGCGCTGAACATTGAACAACAGCGGGCCTTGGCGGGTGTCGATCAGGCGGATGTTTTCCGCCAACGTCCACTGCGCGCGCGAGCGGTTGAACTGGCGTTCCAAGCGTTGCGGGTCGACGCCGCCGGGGCTGTGGTTGAGCAGTGCCGGCAAGGCTTGTTCGAGGCTGACGCTAAGTGCGAGGGTTTGCAGTTGTGCGAGGCGTTCCGGGCTGCGGCGTTGGCGGACTGGGGCAAATGGGTCGAGCACCACGCCGCCGCCAAGCGTGCGCTGGGCGCTGGCGTCGCGCAGGATCAGCCGATCGCCTTTCACCGCGTGCACCGGCGCGTTGATCAACAGTTGCGCGAACATGCGCTCGCCGGGGCTCAGGCGCGGGCCTTGCAACAACGCGACGCGGGCGATGACGTCCTGGGTGCCGACATGCACATGCACCGGGTGGAAATGTTCGAAGGTGCGCTCGCCGGGCAACAGCTGAAACTCGATGTCGATGCGCTGGGTTGGCGCATGCAGCCAGTCCGCCAGCAGCCATTGGCCACGGTGGATCTGCGCCAGCTCCAGACGTTCGCCGCTGAGGTTCAACGCCACGCGCTGGCCGGCGAAAGCCTGTTCGGCAGCCTGATTTTGCGCGTGCAGGCCACGAATGCGCACCGATTTGCCGGCAGGCGCCAGAACCAGTTTTTCGCCCACTGCAACCGTGCCCGACAGCGCGGTGCCCGTGACCACAATCCCTGCTCCAGCAACGCTGAACGCCCGATCAATCGCCAGACGAAAGCCGCCATCGCAACCGCGCGTTTGCACCTCGTTGTGCGCCTGCAATAACGCCGCGCGCAACTCATCGACGCCCTGCCCGGTCACGCTCGACACGGTAAAAATCGGCGCATCGGCGAATGGCCCGGCCGCCAGCAAATCCCGGACCTGGCGCTGCACCTCTTCCACCCTGCCCGCTCCCGCCCGGTCGCATTTAGTAATCGCCACCAGCGCGCGGGGAATGCCGAGCAGCTCGACGATCGCCAGATGCTCGCGGGTCTGCGGCATCACGCCGTCGTCGGCCGCGACCACTAGCAATACCAGATCAATGCCGTGCGCGCCGGCGAGCATGTTGTGGGTGAATTTCTCGTGGCCGGGCACGTCGATGAACCCGGTGAGCCCGGAGCCCGCCTTGAGTTCGGCGTAGAGGTAACCGAGGTCGATGGTCATGCCGCGTTCGCGCTCCTGCGGCCGGCGGTCGCCGGTTTGCCCGGTCAGCGCCTGCAACAGCGAAGTCTTGCCGTGATCGATGTGCCCCGCCGTGCCGACGATCACGGGTCGACCTGCAAATGCGGCAACTGCGCCAGCCACGCCGGCTCATCGTCGAGCTGGCGCAGATCCAGCCACAGCGCATCGTCGTCGATCCGCCCGAGTACCGGGATCGGCAAATCGCGCAACGCCGCTTCGAGATTGAGCAGATAACGCCCGCGCCAGCGCTTGGACACCTGTGGGCGACAACACAGCGCTGCGCTTGGCAGACGCGCCACCGGTTGGCTGCCGCTGCCGATCATGCCCAACGCCTCGACCGCGCTGACCTGCCATATCTCGCCCAAACGTTCAGCCATCAAGGGCTGCAAGCGCAAAGCCTGGGCGAAGATGTCAGCCTGCGAACGGGTCAGCAGGCGCAGACTCGGCAGACGTTCAGCGAGACGATCCGGATCGCGATACAAACCCAGCACCGCTTCCAGCGCGGCCAGGGTTAACTTGTCGACCCGCAGCGCGCGTTTCAACGGATTCTTCTTGATCTTTGCGATCAGTTCTTTGCGCCCGACAATCAATCCGGCCTGCGGTCCGCCGAGCAGTTTGTCGCCGCTGAAGGTGACGATGTCCGCACCATCGAGCAACGCCTGTCTCACCGTCGGTTCCGCCGGCAGGCCCCAGCGGGTCAGGTCGAGCAAGCTGCCACTGCCCAGATCCTCCAGTAACGGCAAGCCATGGGCGTGCGCTAACTCGGCCAGTTCCGCAGTCGCCACCCGCGCGGTAAAGCCTTCGATGCTGTAGTTGCTGGCATGCACGCGCATGATCAAACCGCTGCGCGGGCCGATCGCCGCTTGGTAATCACGGGCATGGGTGCGGTTGGTCGTGCCGACTTCATGCAGGCGCACGCCGGCGCGGGCCATGATGTCGGGGATGCGGAAGGCACCGCCGATTTCGATCAGTTCACCGCGCGAGATGATGCCCTCCTTGCGCGCGCCTAGGCTGTTGAGGGTGAGCAACACGGCAGCGGCATTGTTGTTGACCACGGTCACCGCTTCGGCGCCGGTCAGTTCGCGGATCAGGCCTTCGATCAGGTCGTCACGATCACCGCGCTTGCCGCTGGCCAGATCGAATTCGAGATTAAGCGGGTAGCGTGCAGCCATTTGCACCGCTTCGATGGCTTCATCAGGCAGCAGGGCGCGACCGAGATTGGTATGCAGCACCGTGCCGGTCAGATTGAATACCCTGCGCACCTGGCTGCGTTGCTGTTGCGCCAAGCGTTCGCCGACGCGGCCGGCGAGCACTTCGGCGCCGATTTCAATGGCGGACACTTGCCCGCTCAACACGCTGGGCCGTAGCTCATCGAGCAACTGGCGCAGGCCCGTCAGCAAAGAATCCCGGCCGTAACGCTCGGCCAACGGCGCGCACGCCGGGTGACGCAACAACCCATCAATGGACGGTAATCGCAGGGCAACGCTGGAAGACATCAACCACTCCTGTTTTGACCGGAAAGGCCCCTTCGGGAGCAAGCCCCCTCCCACATGGTTTTGGGACAGCCTGCAAAATGAGTGCATGCAGCCAATTACTGTGGGAGCGGGCTTGCTCGCGAATGCGGTAAGTCAGTCAGCAATGATGTAACTGAAACGCCCCCTTCGTGAGCAACCTCCTCCCGCAGGTATTTCAGCAGTGTAGACGCACTATGGGAGCTGGCTTGCCAGCTCCCATAGGGATTCGGGGTGGAATGAACATTGTTGGTCACCACAAAACCTGTGGGAGCGAGCCTGCTCGCGAAAGCGATGTGTCAGTAAATGTGGGTGTGGCTGACCCGCCGCCTTCGCGAGG
>NZ_JBSICA010000047.1:0-28315 GCF_058245595.1 Pseudomonas sp. UF-293
GGCTCGCTCCCACAGGGGTTTGGGTGATGACTAGGATGTGTGGCGTGATGCCGATTTACAGTGGGAGCGAGCCTGCTCGCGAAAGCGCTGGGTCAGATGATGGAAATGCTGGATGTGCCGGCGCCTTCGCGGGCAAGCCCGCTCCCACAGGGGTTAGGGTTTGGGGGAAATTGTGGTGTAACACTCCCACAGAGGGGTTTGGGTTATGGTCGGGATGTGTGGCGTGATGCCGATTTACTGTGGGAGCGAGCAGGCTCGCTCCCATAGACCAGCGCTTACTCGGTAATCTTCTCGAAATTGCGATAGAACATGTCCCCTTCCCGGCTATCGGTCATCGAGTGCAGTTGATAGCTGCGGTTCAGTCTGGCACCACCATCTCGGGTCAGTGGCGCCCAGACCAGGTTGGCGCGGCGCATGGTCGACATGCTCATCATTTCGTCGAACGGGATCGACAGGTACAGGCCTTTGTCGAAACTACCTTCGCCATATTCGGCGCTGCTGGCCGTGGTGATGGTCGCCCAGGCACCGACGCGCACGCCGTTGAAAAACTCGCGCGAGATATCCACGGTGGTGCCCCAGTCCCCGGCCAGATACCGCCCGACACTAACCGCTGCCAGCGTATCGAACGGCAGGTCGGTATAGCCGGTGATATGCCCGGTCACGACCGAGTAATCGCGCAAGGCAAAACCCTGATCGAAATCACGCTGGCGCACCCAGTTCAGATCCGCACCCAGCGACCAGCGCTCGCCAGTCGGGCGGAACAACACTTCCGCGCCGACGCCGGCAAACATCGATTCCAGATAGCCGCCGTACACCATGCCGTACAGATCCTTGTCCAACTGCTCGGCATGGCTGAGCTGGAACAACGGCATGGTCGTGTTTGACGTGGTCAGGTACTGGCGCAGATCCGTGCGTACGCGGGGCAATCCGCTCGGCGCGTCGTAGACGAATTTGTCGAAGTTGTTGACCAGGTTGGCGCTGAGCAAACCGCTCCACCAGGTGTTGCGGTTGAAGCGATATTCCGCGTCCGCGTCAGCACTGAACTGATAGAGCAAACCATCCGGGCCGCCGACGTTCTGCTTGAAGCCCAGGCCTACGCCGTAGCTGAAATGCTGCGGCGCTTCGCTGTAGAGCGTTTTCTCGTTGTGCGGCATCGCCGGGTTGATTTCGGTGGTGCGGTGCAGCGACTTCAGAGGCTCCTCGTTGTTGATCACTTCGCGGAAGGTCTGGCGCGGCAGGCTGGTTTCTTCCAGCGGCAAGTCATAGCGCTTGTTGACCACGGTGAACCAGTCGATGTCGTCATTGACGCTGTTGTCGAGAATACGGCTCGCGCGGCCGACAGCCTTGGACGAATGGAAATACCGTTGCTGCTCGCCATAGACGATCAGTTCGGAATCGCGCTGGCTGATGCGCTCGACCTTGTACCCGGCATTCTGCTGCAGACGCCGCGACACATCGGCCCAGTTGACCTGTTCCATCGAGGTCGTCGGCGCCTTCGTCGGCAGCGGTTCGGGGGTCGGATCGTAGGTCTTGGCCGGCGCCTTGCGGCTGACGAAATTGGTGTGAAAGGTCACGCCGAACATCGCCGTATTGCCCCGCTCCCACGCAGCGCTCAGGTCGATCGAATCGGTCACCTTGAACACCGCGCCGAGGTTGATCGGCGAGTCCTGTTTGATCTCGTTGTCCTTCGGCTCGTTCTTGTAGTCGTTGCCTTCGAATTCCAGCTTCAGACTCAGCCGATCCCACGGCGTCTGGTAGCTCACGCCACCGAACAGAGAAGGCTTGCCGCGAAAGTACGAGCCGGAGTTGACGTCACCGGTGCCTTCCAGCGCCGGGCGCGTATCGAAGCGACTGCTGACGTAGCCCAGCGGGTTGTCGAAGTCGCCGCGATTACCGATGTAGCCCCAGGCGATGCCGGCGCTGAAGTCGAAATTGTCGAAGCGCTTGTTGGCGACGAAGAATTCGCTGGAGAACAAACCGGTACCACCGATATCTCGAAAGCCCAGCGCCACTTCCGGCGCCCAGTGGCTTTCCTGCCACAGGCGTACCTTGGCGTCGACCGCCTTGTCCTTATAGCTTTGACTGCCGCTGAGGGCCTCCGAGCCGTACGGCCGGTTGGTGATCGCGGTGTAGCGGAAAGAACCTTCGAGCCAGTCCAGCGGTTGCAACGACACGCTGTAGCGGCTGTACGGATCGGTGCGGTTGGCATTGACGCTCAACTCGCCGGCCGGGGCCATGCGCGCCGTCGGCGTCTGCAACAGACCGGCGCCACCGAAGTCATTCTGGGTGATGCGCGGCTCGGCGTGGGCCAGACCGCAGGGCAATAACAACACAGCTGCAAAACGTAACTTCAACGAACCACCTCGGCCAGCTGCGTGGCAATGAATTCGGCCAACTGCTGATTCAATTCAGGAAGAGGCGGATCAAGATCATCATTTTTTATCGGCACCAGAATCCTGCTACCGGCCACCGGAAACTGCCCGGACTCGCGATTCCAGTGCGCGATGCCAACGCGCCGCGACACGCCGTTCGGCTGGATCAACCACAGGTAATCGGCCTCGGCATCGTCGAGAATCGAGCAGCCTTCGAGATATTCGCGGGCCTCTTGCAACGGCTGATAGGGCAAGTGGCATGGCTCGGTGACCGCGCCCAACACCTGCACTTCATCAACCCGTTTCGGATAGATCAGCCGATCGCCGTCATCCAGGCGAATGTTGCGCGCGAAGCCGACTTCCACGGCCACCGGATCTAGGTCAGCGATCTGCCGTCCGGTCACTGGCATTTGCCGGACTTCTTCAGCAATTCGCTGCGCCAGTGCTGCGCGGCTCGGCCGGTCGAACAGCGTTGCCATGCGCTGCAGCACCTCGAGATCGAACAACACGCCGACCTTGAGCCGCGTCTGCTCCTCGATCAGCGACTGGCGCAACAAGCCGCCCGCCAGCCAGTAGCCTTCGGCATTGGGCACGGCTTCGCTGATCACATCGAGCAGGCGGCCGCCCGGCGGCAATGCGATCGGACCGGGATTGGCGACGTCGCCGGACACAGTAACGGCGGCCTGACTCGCCTCCGCGATCAGCAAAAGACCCGCCGCGATAAGGCTTAAGCGCTTCACGGCAGATGCCTGCGATCAGGTGTCAATTGCACCAGCTTGACGCGCAGTTGCGAGGTCAGTTGTTGCTCACTTTGCAGAATGAAACCGTCGCGCGGGTCGACCCAGTAACGGTTGGTCGCGCTGAGGCCGATGGCCGGCGCGTCGATCTGCTCATCGACGCGCAGCACCGAGTAAGCCTTGTCGAGAATTTCCAGGGTCTCGGTGGAGCGGCGCGAGAAGCGGCTGTTGACGATCACGCCGACTTCCTGGCCTTTGTACAGATCGATCCAGCGCCGCGTGGTGAAACCGTCGGCGACATGATGCAGACCGTGCTTGAACGGCGAATCATCGGCCAGCCGGGTGCCATCCAGATCGCCTTCCAGGCCGAGGCCGATACTGCGCACGGCGAGGCCATCGCGCAGCAGCAAAACCTGCTTGCCGGAGGCGACCCAGAATTGCAGGTCTTCACGATCGCGCACCAGCGCCAGCACGCCTGAGCCGGAGGGCGTGGTCAGTTTCAGTTGCGGGTAGTTGACCCCGGCGACCTCAGCCGCTGTCACATCAACCTCGTCGGGGCCGACGACGGCGGCTTTGAGGTTGTTCAGCGACGCGCTCATCAGCGGGTTACAGCCGCACAGCAACGAGGCCGCCATCAGGCAGACGCCCACTTTCAATAGGTTCACAGTCGGGCGGCCTTATTTGCTGTTGTTGCTGTATTCGCTCCAGTTCTTCGCTGCCGAAGCCCCGGTGCCGACAATCGACGCCGACGGCACCAACTGGCTGATGAAACGGTTCCAGCGAGTAACGTTGGCCGGACCGACGTAGACGACATCCTGCGGCCGCACCTGAAAGTGCGAGGCCAGCGCCATGGCGGTCGGCGATTCGGCTTCGAGCTGATAGATCTTGGCTGGCTCGACGTCGAGATTTTCCACGCCGCGAATCACGTACACCGCGTTGCCGTTGGAACTGGTCTGACTCAGGCCACCGACCGAACCGAGCACGTCGGACAGGTTCATGGTCGCGGTCTTGAAGCTCAGCGCGCGTGGCTGGTTGACCTCGCCCATGACGTAGATGCGCTTGTTGTCGTTGTACGGCAGATACAGCTGATCGCCGCCCTTGAGGTAGACGTTCTGCAGTTCGGAATCCTGCTGATTGAGCGAATCGAGATTGAGCGGATAGACGCGCCCGTTGCGCGTCAGCAACAGCCCGGACAAGTCGGCATTGTTAGTGTCGATACCAGCGGAACCAAGGGCCTCGACCACGCTCAGCGGATTGGTCGAAATCGCTTGCGGGCCGGCCTTCGTCACGGCGCCGGTGACCACGACTTTCTGGCTGGCGAAGCGCAACACCGCGACGTCGACCTGCGGCTCGGCGATGAATGCCGACAGGCGCTGTTCGATGTCCGCGCGCAGTTGCTGGATGGTCCGGCCGGCGGCCTGGACTTCCTTGATGAACGGGTAATACAGCGTGCCATCGGAGCGCACCAGACGGCCGTTGGCATCGATCTGTTGTTGCGCGCCAGAGGGCGCGGTCAGCTCCGGGTGATCCCAGACGGTGATGTACAGCACGTCGTTGTTGCCGATGCGGTATTCCGCTGGCGTCACCAACAGCTCCGCCGGCAGCGACTCACGCTTCTGCGTGGCGCGGTTCATGGCGATCAGCTTCGGGGTGATCGGAATCAGCTCGACCCGACTGCTTTCGCTGGCACCCTGGCGGGTGATATCGCTGGTGCTCAGGTACTGGCCGGGGGAAAACATGCAACCTTGCAAAGCGAGACTTGCCAACATTAAAAGATAAACACTACGAGTCATAATGGCACTACGCTATTCAAGGGCGAATCCAAAAAACAAAGTCACCCGACTTGCGTCGGGCGACTCTGTACTGCACTAACAAATGTTCCTGTTAGTTATGCGTGCCGGTTGTACCGGTGGTACCTGTCGTACCGGTGGTACCGCCGTTGGCACTGCCACCGCTGTTGGACGCCGCTACAGCACTGGCAACCATTGCAGTACTGGCCGCGGGCGCTTGCGAAGCCGCCACACTGCCACCTACATTGGTTACCGCTGTCAACGGCGCTTCAGCGGCGGCAGCCCAGTTGCTCAACATCGTCAACAGGGCAACTGCCATCACTTTCTTCATAACAACTCCTTTCTAACATTCGAACTGTTAAAAAACAGATCTGTGTCAGAGCTGGTAGCTTTCAAGTCCGCAAAGAGCGCGAACAAGATCCGTTGTTCTTCCACAGTCCTGTGCAGCTGCTAAAGTCGAACGGCAGGTTTATATCTACGGACTTGCAAATGGCATTGCCAGTGTAATTTCCCGACGTTATCTAACAACCTGACTGAAACTAACATCGGACTAAATGGCCATCATCGCGAATAACCATTGGGATGATTCGATTGCCAGCGCCAAGTGTCGGCAACCATGTCCTGCAAGTTGCGCGTGGCTTTCCAGCCGAGTTCTTTCGCCGCTTTCGAAGCATCGGCAAAACTCTCGGCAATGTCACCGGCACGGCGCGGCATCATCCGGTACGGCACCGGCCGCCCGCAGGCCTGCTCGAAGGCATGCAGCACTTGCAGCACGCTGTAGCCATCGCCAGTGCCGAGGTTCCAGGTGTGGATGCCGGTGCGCTCGCTGATCGACTGCAACGCTTTCAAATGCCCATCCGCCAGATCGACGACATGGATGTAATCGCGCACACCGGTGCCATCGGCGGTCGGGTAATCGTTGCCGAAAATCGACAGTTCGCGCAGGCTGCCGACCGCAACCTGGCTGATATACGGCACCAGATTGTTCGGGATGCCGTTGGGGTCTTCGCCCATATGCCCGCTGGCGTGGGCGCCGATCGGGTTGAAGTAGCGCAGCAGCGCAATGCTCCAGCGCGGCTCGGCGAGGCTCAGGTCGCGCAGCACGTTCTCGACGATCAGCTTGGACTGGCCGTAGGGATTGGTCGGATTGCCCGTAGGAAAATCCTCGCGAATCGGCATCTCTTCGGGCTCGCCGTACACCGTCGCCGAAGAACTGAACACCAGCCGGAACACCCCCGCCGCCGCCATCGCCTGACACAGGGTGATGCTGCCGCCGACGTTGGTTTCGTAGTATTCGAGCGGCTTGCGCACACTCTCACCCACGGCTTTCAGCCCGGCGAAGTGCAGCACGGCGTCGATCTGATGCTCGCGGAAAATCCGGTCGAGCAGCGGCCGATCGCAGACATCGCCGCGAATCATCCATGCACTTTTGCCGCAAATGGCTTCAACGGCGTGAAGTGCTGCGTCGCTGCTGTTACAAAGATTATCCAGAACGACAACTTCATAACCTGCTTCGAGCAATGCAAGTGTGGTATGCGAGCCGATATAGCCGGCGCCACCCGTTACCAGAATCTTCATAGCGCGGTCCGTCATTGAATAAGTACCCGGTAGCGTGTCAAGCCATGCCTGGTGGATATGCGGAGCAATTCACACAAACAGGGCGACAACAACCTCAAACAAATTTAGTTCAACCACTGGCAATAATTATTTTTGCCGGTCAAACTGTTTGACGAGTACTTATTAGCACTCCCTGGATACTTCTCACTATCGACAGATACCGACTAAAAATAACTTATAACCAAGTAGTCGACATCTCATAACATTAGCGCTTTTTAACAGCGCAACTAATTGCCAGCAACAACCTGACTCGGGTATTAAAGTAAGCCTTCAATAATCATTGAAACTTGCCACCACTTTGTGGTGCGCAACCGTCGCCTGTGTTCCATGACTGTCCAGGATACTTTTATGATTCGTAAATGTTTGTTCCCCGCTGCCGGCTACGGCACGCGTTTCTTGCCGGCGACCAAAGCCATGCCGAAAGAGATGCTGCCGATCGTCAACAAGCCGTTGATTGAATATGCCGTTGAAGAAGCACGGGACGCCGGCCTGCAACACATGGCCATCGTCACCGGCCGGGGCAAGCGCGCGCTGGAAGACCACTTCGACATCAGCTACGAACTCGAGCACCAGATTCGCGGCACCGAGAAAGAGAAATTCCTCGCCGGCACCCGCGAGCTGATCGACACCTGCACCTTTTCCTACACCCGTCAGGTGGAAATGAAAGGCCTGGGCCACGCAATTCTCAGTGGCCGCCCGTTGATTGGTGACGAGCCGTTTGCCGTGGTGCTCGCCGACGACCTGTGCCTGAACCTGGAAGGCGACGGTGTGCTATCGCAGATGATTCAGCTGTACAGGAAATTCCGCTGCTCGATCGTCGCCATTCAGGAAGTCCCCGCCGACCAGACTCACAAGTATGGGGTGATTGCCGGTGAGCTGATTTCCGAGGGCATCTACCGGGTCAACAACATGGTGGAAAAACCGGCGCCGCAGGACGCGCCGTCGAACCTGGCAATCATCGGGCGCTACATCCTCACCCCGGACATCTTCGACCTGATTGCCGACACCGAACCGGGCAAGGGCGGCGAAATCCAGATCACCGACGCACTGATGAAACAGGCGCAGAACGGCTGCGTGCTGGCCTACAAATTCAAAGGCCTACGCTTCGACTGCGGCGACGCCGAGGGTTACTTGCAAGCGACCAACTTCTGCTACGACAACGTGTACCTCAAGGGCCGCTGAGACGGCTCCCCCACCACCAGAGGCAGGCAACCATGAACATTGCACAACATTCGACAGAGATTGAGCGTGAGGTGGGCAACCTCGGGGTGATGAGCTGGTTGTCGCGCCATCAACCGCTGCCCAGCGCCAACGAAACCTGGCTGGGCACGATTCTGCTGGTGGAGCGGATCGGTGTGTTCCCTGCGTCCGGCGATATTCGCCGGCCGCTGCGTAATCCCTATCCGCTGCTCGCGCATCTCAAGGCGCTATATGGCGAACAGGCACTGGAAATGGATGACCGCGATGGTCTGAAAGTGATTTTCTGCGACTGGCGCTTTCGCGTGCGCATCTGCTGCAACGATCCGGCGATCATCATCAACGTCGAGACCCGTTGTGATGCGCGGTTGATGCCGCAGAAACTTGCGGAGTTACTCGAACAAGTCGACAGCTTCGCATCGGCATGAACAACCTGTAGGAGCTGACGAGTGAAACGAGGCTGCGATCTTTTCGGATCGCAGTGAAGATCAAGAGATCGCAGCCTCGTTTCACTCGTCAGCTCCTACAACGGGGGTTTGTCGCAACGGTCGTTGGCGCCCATGATCCAGCCATAAAAATAATCGGCAATCACCTTCCCGCCCGTGGCCGGCAACGGATGAATCTTGTCCGGGCCGATCATCGCGCTGGCGTAGCGTTTGACGTCGGGGCCGAATGCGCATTGCAGGTTGGCAAAACCGAGCTGCTGCTCACGCGCCCACGGTTCGAGCACCTGTGCATAGGCTGACATCGGGTAAGCGCTGGAACGCGTGGTGTCCTGACGCATGATCAGGTTGATGCTCGCCGCTGGCTGAATCTCGCGCAGCATGCTCACCAGGCCCTGAACGTTTTGCAGGTACTGCGCAGGTTTGACGCCGAAGCCCTGATCGTTGCCGCCGAGCATGATCAGGTAAACGTCGGCCGGGATCTTCGACACCACGGTTTTCCATTGCGTCTGCCACTGTCGATCGGCGTGATAGAAATCCGCCGATGCCGCGCCGGAGGCCGCCAGTTTCGACACCCGAATGCCCTTCTCATCATTCGTCATCCAAAGGCCGAACAACGTGGGCGCGCCCTTCACCACTTCCAGTCTGAATGACCAGTCTGCGGCTGATGGATTGCCGGCCAGCGCGACTTCCTGAACGCCTGAGCCTGCGAGCTTCAACGGTTGCCAGGCTTGCGCGGGCGACCAGCGATAGCGCAGCTCGTCGGCTTCGCCGCTGCCCAGATACAACAGTTTCGCCTGAGTGAGCGTGGTATCGATGCGCGGCGAAGGGCTGGCCTCGACTTGCAACCAGGCGCCCGGTTTGCCGCTGATCGTGCGACTGTCCGGGCTGGCCTGGCCCAGCTCGGAAACCTTCCAGCCGCCGCCGAAGTATTTATCGCTGCTGCGGGTGTATTTGAAGTGCGTGCCGCCCAGCGCCGCGCCGTGGTTGAAACCGACGTAACCGGGGCCGGCGAAACCCACCTCGGCGGCCACTCGCTGCACCAGCTTGTTCAGATAGAAATCCTGCCCGGCGGTGTAGCTGTCACCGATCACCGAAACCGCCAGCACCTTGCCGGCCTTGCCCTCGCGCCATTGCGCAAAGCGCTGGCGGGCATCGTCTACCGTGATGGCCGAGGTGGCGACTGGTTGAGGGGCGTCGACTGGCATCATTGAATATTTCCTTTGTCCGGGATGGCCCTTTCGCGAGCAGGCTCGCTCCCACAAGGATGTGTGACTTGCACGGATCCACTGTAGGAGCTGACGAGTGCAACGAGACTGCGATCTTTTGATCTTCGCAAGCCACGGCAAAAGATCAAAAGATCAAAAGATCAAAAGATCGCAGCCTCGTTTCACTCGTCAGCTCCTACAGGGATGATTGCGTCTGCACCACCGGAGCCACAATCACCGGCGCTTTCTTCTTCGCCGCGCGCTCGCCAAGGAACAGCACCGAGGTGAAATTGAACCGGCTGAACACCATCGCCAACAGTACCGGCCCGAGCAATCCACAACTCAGACCACCGAGCACCAGCAAGCTCTCATCCTTCACGCCCAGGCGCCCCAGCACAAAGCGCGAGGTCGCTGCGAACAGCACATGAAAGAGGAAAATCGCATAGGAATACCCGCCCAGCCAGGTCAGCGCTTTCGAGCGCATGTCACTGGACAGCAACGCGATGCAAGACACACACCCCACCGTCAAACCGATCAGGCTACGGCGATCGACAATCAGCTCACGATCGATCGCCGCGACATACAACAGCGTCAGCGCAATCAGCACAAACAGCAGCGGTCCGAGCACTTTGAAACGCTGCTTCAAAACATCGACATTTTCCTGGCCAATCATCCCCGCGACGAAAAACGGCAGCAGGTAAATCGCACCGTTGATACCGAACGCGTCCAGCGGCAACGGCGGCAGCAGGAACAACACCACCGCAAACGCAAACAAGCCATACAGCCGCGTCGCCGAACGCAGCAGGCCGCGCCACTCCAGCAAGCCAACGAAGATGAAAATGCTGAATACCGCCTGCAGAAACCAGAAGTGGTTGATCGGCACCCAGAACGACAACAACGCATCGATCACGCCGACGTCCTTGTTCACCCCCGGCCCCACCGCTTGCAGCACCGAAAACGGCACGCCGACGCAGAACAGCGGCACGATCAGCCGCCGCACCTTGCCAGCGAAGAACGCGGCAAAGTCATTGCCGCGAATCTTGTAGATCGAATAGATGTAGCCGGAGATAAAGGTGAACAGCGGCATGCGCACGTACACCATCGAGTCGGCGATGACCCGGAACGGCGAGCCGATGTCGATCTTCAAGCCACCGCCCAGCGGGCCGATGACGTGATAGAGCACCAGCAGCAGGCACGCCAGGCCGCGCAGGGTTTCGATCTCCAGGGATTTTTTCTTGCTCGACATAGAGCACCTGCCTTAAGTGAGAATTCTTGATTCGACCTGCACCGGTTTGTTCGCGCGCAGCATCAATCCCAGGCCGACGAACAACACCGGCACGACCATCGAGAAGTGACGGGCGAAGGAGCCGAAGTCCGGCTCGAACAAGCCCTGCACCAACAGAAACGCCAGCGGAATCGCGATCAGTTCCTTGGGTTTGGTCTGGATCGGCGCGCCTTTGTAGTCGGTCGAAGTGATGACTTTGAACAGCAGCAGTGCAGTCATGATCATCAGTGCAACAAAGATCACCTGCCCCGGCCCGGACAGCAGAATCAGCTCCACCGGAAACGACAGGCGGAAGAAAATGATCATCGAGTCCAGCGCCTGGGAGACGAAGTCGCTGCCGCTGAGCCAGGAGACGATCAGCGATTTGGAGCCCTCCTCGCCCGCCGTGCGCAACTCGTTGTTGCTCGCGCGGATTGACGACACCGGAAAGCCCAGCGCCAGCTGAATAGCCATGGCCACCGCCAGATAGAACAGGAACAGCATCAGAAAAAAGGTGAAGCGCGAGACGTACTTTTTCATCACGCAGACACCGACCCACGACAGCGAAAACAAAATCCAGTAGGGCCGGATCAGCACACCGTAAATCACCGCCGAGAGAAAAAAACCGCCGCGATATTTGCGCGTCAATGCGCTGAGCAGAATGCTCAACACCGCCACCGACACAATGATTTCCTTGGTCAGGTTCTCGAGAAAAAACGAGCGCACGATGCCCCACAGGCACAGGGTGCCGAAAATGGTCAACGGCATGCGCCGGAACACCACCACCGGAATTGCCGTGAGGAAAAAATTGCAGAACATGCCGTAGGCCCAGGCATTGGTCAGATTGATCCCGGTGGGCCGCAGCAGGAACGCAGAACACTCGTAGGACGAGCGATCCGGCGAGAACGGGTTCCAGAAATTGCAGTTGTCGGCACGCGCATACGACGACCACAAGGTCATCGCATCCGGCCCCGGATCACGCGGCACCAACAGCGGCATCGCCACTGACAGAAACAGTCCGGTGAACAGAATCAGGAAGGAAATCGACGAGTCGAATTTGCGCCCGCGAAATTCAATGCGCGGCAGCTTCAGGCCCATGACAGCGCAGCCTTCTTAGCGCCGGTGACACGGGTCAACACTGCAATCACACTGAGCTGCACGACGATGGCGAAAACGTTGCCCCACGCCGCGCCGTAGATCGAGTAATGCTTGATCAGCACATAGCTGACCGGCACTGAAATCAGCAGGCAGAGCGCCGCGCTGGCCAGCGACACCCGGCTGTTTTTCGAGGCAATCAAACCGCCCCAGACAATGTCGCCAATCGCCCGCAAGGCGAAGGAAAAGATCAGCATCGCGAGTAGCGCGTTGTCGGGACGCGGCACGCTGCTGGCGAAGTAATCGAGCAGCACATTGAAAAACACATAGATCGCTACGGCCACAACGGCGGAGACCACCAGCGAGCGCATCACCCATTTGTTGACGAACAGTTGCCTGACCGTGAACGCCTGTTGATCGGCCTGGAAACGCTTGGCCAGCACCGGAATGCCGACCACTGCCACCACCGCATACGACAACGCCTGCAAAGTGTTGGCCGCCGACCACGCGTACACGTATTTACCGAGGCTGGCGTAGGGCTCCAGGTCAATGATCAGAAAGCGCTCGGCGTACTGACTCAGCGCAATCAAACCGGTGCCGAGATAGAACGGCAACCCGGCCTTCCACACCGTCGCGGTGTCCAGTGCCGCTGCTTCGCGGCCCTTGTGCACGTTCACCACGATCAGGTAACCGGCGATGATCACCAGCACGTTGGCGGCGACCCACAGCCATAACACACTGGCGATGCCCGCGACCCAGCCAAGCACCATGCCGCCCACCGCCAACACCGCCCACAGGCCGGTCTTGATGAAGAACAGCAGAGCGCCGGCGGTGGCTTTCTGCGCAGAAAACACGAAGGAATTGATTTCGAACGACAGGTGTTCGGTGAGCAGCACCAGGGTCACGCAAAGGATCAACGTGGCGGTTGCTTCCACCGACTGGAACAGCGAATAGACCAGCACCGTCAGCACCGACAACAACAGCCCCACCGCCAGATACAGCAGCAGAACCTTGTCGACCACTCGGCGCGAACTGCCGCCGACGCTGATCAGCCGGTTGATTTCGGAACTGAAGCCGACGCTGTAGAACTTCGATGCGATCAGCGAAGCCGCGACCACCACGCCATAAAAACCCAGCGCCTCGTAACCGAGGTAATGGGTGATGGCCAACACCAGCAAGAACTTCGCGCCCAAGGCTCCGCCGCGAAGCAACAGCCGAAATATCATCGAACGACACCCTTGATGATTTCGTCCATGGCCACGGTTTTCGCTTCGATTTCGCGGCAGGTGTCGGTCAGGCGCTTGCCGAAATCCGCCAGCGCATTGGGCGCGTAAACGGTGTTGATGATGGTGTCGACGTCGATGTTGCCGCCATTGATCACCCAGTCCTCGACGCCCATGTCCTGATAGGCGCCAAAGCCTTTGCGCTCGTAGCTGATGTGATACGCCGGCACGCCGGAGAGCAGCGATTCGATGGCGCCGTGCAGACGCACCGAGATCACCAGGTCCGGTTGGTACTTGGCGATGGTTGCCTTCAGCGACAGCAGGTCTTCGTTGATGCCCAGCTCGCGGTAGAACGCTCCGTCATCGTTGCCGCGCACCGCGCTTTGCACCGCGCAGACCACTTTGCTCTTGTTCTTCAGACGCTGCAGCAGCAGTTTCAGATTGGCCACGTAGGCGACCTTCTTTTCTTTGCTCCACTCCGGCGGCTTGCGCAGCACCACGCATACCGTCGCCGGCGAGGCGGCGCAGCGGGTGAATTTCGGTTGCTGAAGAATCTTGCTCGCCAGCGACTGCACGGCCAGATCGGGCGCGCGGTAGACGTTTTCGCAAGCGTCGAATATGGCCGAGGAGCGGTTGTCGCGCACGAACACTGCATCGGCACTGGCGTAGTGCTCGACAATCTTGCTGCTCTCGCCGTGGAACGGGCCGATGCTCTGCGGCAGGTACACCGACGGCACTTTGCTGAGGATCGCGGTTTCCAGTTGCTTGGCGTGGCCGAGCTTCAGCTTGATGTGCTCGAAGGCACTTTTCGAGCGCATGTAACCGCCGCCGACACCGACGATCAGATCGGTTTTCTTCAGCAGATCGGCGAGCCCGGCGTAGGACTGATTGAGAAACACCGCTTGCTTGACCCGACCCAGACCTTTGGCCGCCATCACCGGCGCATCGAAACGCGGGTGCGGCAAGTAATTGAACGACTCGGGATCGGACGCCACGACACTGATCGCGGTGTCGTCACCGAAGTTACGCTGCACCAGAGCAATGGCCAGATCGACGAGCAGACCGTCACCGGAGTTGGACGCACTGTAGCCATGCAAAATCGTTACGTTCATAAGCTTGAGTTCTACTTAATAAGTGGGAGCGTGATACAGGTCGTAGGTCTGACGGATCATCAACGCGGCGCTGAAACGTTCGCGGACAATGCTCCGGCCTTCGTTGCCGAGGTCGAGCAGGCGCGGCTTCTGGATGATCGTCAAAACATCGGCCAGCGCCTGGTGATCACCGGACGGGAAGACGTAGCCGGACACTTCGTTGGTGACCAGTTCCGGCAGCGAGGTGCAGTTGCTGGCGATCACCGGCAGCCCCATGGCCATGCCTTCCAGCGGCACCATGGCAAAGCCTTCCCAGCGACTCGGCACGATCAGCGCATCGGCCTTCTGATACAGCGCCTGCACTTCGCTCGGAGTCACCCAGGGCAGGTACTCGACCGAATCCATCGGCGGGCACTCGACCGAATCCTCGTTGACTGCACTGCCAACCACCGTCAGTTTGAGGTCGTTGCGATTGACCTTGGCGTAGGCCTTGAGCAGCACGTCGAAGCCTTTCTGGTAATCCAGCCGCCCGACGAACAGCAGATGAATCGGCTCGGCGCCAGCGCTTTTCGGCGCGTCATCCTTGTGATGAATGCCGTTGTAGATGAGCTTCATGCGCTTGCGCTCGATGCCGAAACGCGCGGCTTTATCCAGCTCGTACTGGCTGACGCAAATGATCACGTCGGTGACTTTCTGCAGCACGCGCTCGATCCACGCATAGACCTTCTGCCTGGTCGGCGAGCTTTCCATCAGGAACGAAAACGCGTGCGGGCAGTAGACGATTTTCGGCTTGCGCCATGGTCGCAACAGCACGCACACAACACGGCCGATCACTCCGGAAAAGGTGCTGTGCAAATGCACCACGTCGGGTTTTTCCTTTAGCAGCACCTGCCTCAGACGCCAGGCGAAACGCAGCAGCGAAGGCACGTTGCGGCCGCTGCGCGGGAAGGTGCGCACTTGTTGCGGGGCGATGCCGTGCAGCTCCTTGGCCTGATCCTCGGGTACCAGATAGACCAGTTGATAATTCGCTGCGTCGTCTTCTGGGGATGCCGAGATCGTGCGGATCACCGTCGCCACGCCACCTTTGATCGTCTCTGCCACGTGCAGTATTTTTTTCACAACTCACCCACTTCAAACAGGAAAGAACAATCGGCAACCATCAGGATTTGTCGGACGCGTATTCGTAGTTGTAATAGCCAGTGCCGCCGTAATAGCTGGCCGCGCGTTTCTCGACGCCGTTGAACACCGCGCCTTTCAACTCGATGCCGTTCTGGGCGAAGCGGCGAATGGTCAGTTCGATCTCTTTGGCCGGGTTCACCCCGAAGCGGGTGACGATCAGGCTGATCCCAGCCTCGCGACCGACGATGGCGGCATCCGTCACCGCCAGCAGCGGCGGCGTGTCGATGATCACCAGGTCGTAGCGCTCGCTGAGTTCTGCCAGCAGTTCGCGGAAGTTGGCGTGCATCAGCAGCTCGGAAGGATTGGGCGGCACTTGCCCCCGGCTGATGAAATGCAGGTTGTCGACTTCGACTTTGTTGATCGCCTGCTCAAGGGTGCAGCGCTTGACCAGCAGGTCGGACAAACCATTGCTGATCGGGGTGTTGAGGGTTTTGTGCAGGTGCCCTTTGCGCATATCGGCATCGATCAGCACTACACGCTGGCCGCTCAGGGCCATGACCGCTGCAAGGTTGGACGAAACAAAGGTCTTGCCGACCTGCGGGCTCGGCCCGGAAATCATGATGCGATTGTTGGTCGAATCGAGCCCGGCAAAGTGCAGGCAGGTGCGCAGGCTGCGGATCGATTCGATCGACAGATCGGTCGGGTTGCGCAGCGCCAGCAGGTACGCCGGCTTGTCGACGCCGTCGCGGGCGCGGCCCTTTTTGTTGTCCTCTTCTTCCTGCAAGGCGCTGTAGGGAATCGACGCATAAACCGGCAGGCCCAACTGCTCGATGCCTTCCGGGCCTTCAAGGCCACGGCTGAGGGATTTGCGCAGCAGCACCAGCGCCACGCCGACAAACGCGCCGAGCAATGTCGCGATCAGCACGATCAGTGGTTTCTTCGGTTTGATCGGATTGGTCAGGTCGACATCGGCAGTGTCGATCAGGCGCACGTTGCCGACGGCCCCGGCGCGGACGATGTCGAGTTCTTGGGATTTGTTCAGCAACTGCGTGTAGATCTGCGAAGCCACCTCGACGTCGCGGGTCAGGTTGAGCAATTCCTGCTGAGTAGCCGGCAAGTCCTGAACCTTGCCTTCGAGGGATTTCTGCTGCTGGGTCAATTCGCCGATCTGCGTCATCAAGGCGCGATAGGCCGGATGCTGTTTGGTGAACTTGCGATCGAGTTCGGCCTGCTGCATTTTCAGCTCGGAGATGCGCGTTTCCAGCGCCACCGACTGGCCCAGCACCGACTGGGTTTCCAGCGAGATGTTCACGGTCTTGCCGTGGGTCTGGTAGGCATTCAAGGCGTCGCTGGCCTTGGCCAGATCACGCTTGACCTGGGGCAACTGGCTCTGCAGAAACGCGAGGCTCTGCGCGGCTTCCGCCGAGGTGCGGCGTACGTTTTGCTCGACGTAGAGCGAGGCGATCTTGTTGAGGATCTTCACCGCTTCGGCCGCGTCGGAGCTGGCCAGCGCCAGACGAATGATGCCCGACTCCTTGCCTTGTTCGGAAATATCCAGCGCGTCCTGATAGCCCTGGATAGTCACAATGCGGGGATTGCGCACCACTTGAAAACGCGTACCGGGGTTGGCCGCTAACTGAGCGATCTGCCCTTCCACGCCGTCGTTGGCAAACGCTTCGCCGGCCACGCCTTCGGCGAGCAGATTGTCGTTTTCATCGAACAGCTCAAAGCGCTGCTGCTCGCCGGCGATCAGGGTGAGTTTCTTGCCGAGCAAATCTTTCGGCAATTGCAGCCGATTGAATTCCAGACGCTCGCCGCCCCAGGCATAACTGGTCAAACCGAAGCGCGGCGGCGCGACGCTGGTCTCGCTGTCACCGCGATAGCGCCGCGAAAGGAAGCCGCCGATCAACGGGAACGTGTTGGGGGTGACGTCGATATCCAGGCGCAGGTCGTCAACGGTTTTGCCGATCACCGCGCGGGATTTGATGATGCCGATTTCGGTCACCGACGGCGATTGCCCACCGAGCATGCTGTTGAGATCGGAGAAACCGAGCATGTCGTTCTTTTTCGGTTCGACCTGCACCAGCGCGTTCGCCAGGTACACGGGCGTCGCCAGAACCGCATAGGCGACGCCGGTGACCATGAAGGCACCGGTCAGCGCGCCGATCAGCCACTTCTGGTCGATCAGGCTGCCGAAGATGCCGAGCAGATCAATACTGTCTTGATCATTGTCGCGGGTGCCGATTACGGACGGTAACTGCATAAGTCTGTTCTTACCACTTACTGTTCTGAAGAAGATTCATCAATGCCCGAGACGCTTCGCCCATGAACTAACAGCATCTTCAATCAATGCGTGGGCATGAATAAACGCGGCTTTGCCTTGACGATACGGATCATGTATTTCGCGCTCGCTCTGCCATTTACCGAGCAGAAACACTTTGCCTCTGGCGTGCGAGGCAATCTTCAGCACTTGATTGACGTGGGCCTTTTCCATGACCAGGATCAGGTCCGAGTCATTGACGATGTCCGAGGTCAGTTGCCGCGCCTTGAAGGCCTCGGCGCAATGCCCGCGCTCTTCGAGAACCTGTCGCGCCGAGGCTTCCACGCCCTCGCCCACGCGGGCGGACAGGCCGGCGGAGGACACGGTGATGGCGGACGGGCCCAGCGCGTTGCGCAGCAGCAGTTCAGCCGTCGGACTTCGGCATATATTGCCCACGCAGACAACGAGGATCTTTTTGAACAAGTCTTGCTTTCCTGTGTAATATCAAACAGCCAACATGCCGTGAAAGTTAATGAACCCTCGCGACTTTCCTGCACTCAGAAATAGCTTCGCCCTGTTAGTACAGGAACATTAAGTACCACAGCGTTTTAAGCCGCCCCAACCACAATTAGCGGACTAAAAATAACTGTGATTTTCAGTTGCTGTTTTCCTGACAAAAAATAACATTCGCGCACTTAGTGCCATCACCGTTATCGGAAATTGAGTAACGGGATAAATATTCGTAGTTGTCATTCTCTTCAGGAGAGCAGACATGAAAACAGCACAGCGCAATAAACTCGCCGCCCTTGCCCTGATGGCGCTCGGTGCGACCAGCCAGGTTCACGCCAGTGAGCTGTTCCCCAACCTTCCAGCGAAAACCATCGGCGTGCAGGTGAAGATCCAGAGCTTCACCGCCGCCGATGCCGCGCAAATCAAAGCGGCAGGCTTCAGCTTTGTGCGCTTCGGTGTGTGGAGCGACAGCCTCACCGCCAAGACTTATCAGAAACAGGTCAGCGATGCCTTCGCCGCCGCCGCTTCCGCCGGCCTGCCGGTGCTGCTGACGGTGCGCGCGATCAAGGCATTGCCGGCGACTTCGCCCGAAGAGCTGAACGCCGCCGGCAGTAAGTTCGCCAACACTGTGACCGGGCTGGAAAAATCCTGGAACTCGCAATTGGTGGCGATCGAAATCTGGAACGAGCCGGACCTGGAAACCTATTGGCCGACGCGCAATTTCGACACAACCTTCGTGCCGTTCATGGCTGGCATGTGCAAGGCCTTCGAAGGTCAGCCGCAATCGACCCCACGGGTCGGCTTCGGCTTCGCCCGGCCGCCGAGCGCGGGCTCGGCGTCGACGGTGGCGATGAAAAGTATCGTCAGCGATTACCCGAAATGCCTCAACGCGGTTTCGTATCATCCTTATGGGATGACCGCCACGCAGATCAGCAACGCCCAGACCTTCATCCAGCAGAACTTCAATCTGCCGGGGGTCATCAGTGAATGGGGGGTATCGGCACTCGCCTCCAACGGCGGTCCTGAGGGACAAGCGACCAGGATCAACGCGTTTATTACCGACGTTAAACGCCTGAACATTCCCCTGACCTCTATCTATGAATGGAGGAACAGTGATTCAGGCAGCAACGATCGCGAGAAGAACTTCGGCTTTCTCACCTCCGACGGCCAGCCAAAACCGGCGCGGTTATCCGTGGAAGGTTTGCTGAACGCTGAGTAGGTCTTGGGTAACCGGTCTGTTCACAGGTCGGTTGCTTTGAACCTGTGGGCTGTTTTGGCATCGTATTCAGCGACACCGCGCCCCACCTTTCAAACAATCGTTTTCAGGTTGTTGCCGCAGGGGCCATCGATCCACGAATGCACCCTTGAGTGCCCGTCAGCGCTCGGGTAATGTCTTCAGACCCATAGGATAGAGCACGCCCATGACTTCCAAGCTGGAACAACTCAAACAGTTCACCACCGTGGTTGCCGACACCGGCGACTTCGAAGCGATCGCCCGAGTCAAACCGGTCGACGCCACTACCAACCCTTCCCTGCTGCTCAAGGCCTCGGCCATTCACGGCTACGCCGAACTGCTGAACGATTGCGTTCGCGACTGCAAGGGCGATGTCGGCCTGGCCAGCGACCGTTTCGGCGTTGCAGTGGGCAAAGAAATCCTCAACGTGGTTCCGGGCCGCATCTCCACCGAAGTGGATGCGCGTCTGTCCTTCGACCAGGATGCGATCCTCAAGCGTGCGCATCGCCTGATCGAGCTGTACGACAAGGCCGGCGTCGGCCGCGACCGCGTGCTGATCAAGATCGCCTCGACCTGGGAAGGCATTCGCGCTGCCGAGATCCTCGAAAAGGAAGGCATCCAGACCAACCTGACCCTGCTGTTCTCCTTCGCCCAGGCCGCCGCCTGCGCCGATGCCGGGGTGTTCCTGATTTCTCCGTTCGTGGGCCGTATCTACGACTGGTACAAGAAAGCCAACGGCAACGACTACACAGGCGCCGATGATCCCGGCGTGCAGTCGGTGACGCGCATCTACAACTACTACAAGGCCAACGACTACAAGACCGTGGTCATGGGTGCGAGCTTCCGTAACATCAACCAGATCGAGCAACTGGCCGGCTGTGATCGCCTGACCATCAGCCCGGAACTGCTGGAGAAGCTGGCTGCCGACACCGGCAAGCTGGAACGCAAACTGGCGCCGGGCAATGCCGGTGAAGCGCGTCTGAGCCTCAACGAAGCGCAATTCCGCTGGTTGTCCAACGAAGACGCGATGGCCACCGAGAAACTGGCCGAAGGCATCCGTCAGTTCGCACGCGACCAGGAGAAGCTGGAAGCGTTGCTGCAGGCCAAGCTGTGATTTGAGTTGGTGAAATGCAAAAAGGGCGAACCTGTGAGGGTTCGCCCTTTTTTATGGTAACTGCTGATCAAAATGTAGGAGCAAGCCTGCTCGCGAAGAGGCCAGCCCAGACACCATCAATTCATGAGGTCAGTGTCTTTCCAGGGCATTGACCAAATCATGAAACGCTTCCCGATTGGAATCGTTCAGGCCCATGAGAATCTTGTGCGCTTCCAGCACCTTGATTCGCACCACTTCTTCCGACTGATCCTGATCCGGCAGGTCGTCCAGGCACTCCGGGCAAGGCACCGGATGGTTGACGATGTTGAACACCTGCTCAAAGCCCATCGACTGTAACAGCCGGGTGATGTCTTCGTGGGTGGTGACAACTGTCGGCAACAGGCCGACCTTCTGCCGCGACAGAATCGACAGTTTGGCCAACAGGCCCAACGTCGTGCTGTCGATGCTGCGGGTTTCGGTCAAATCGATCACGATCGCGTTGAAATTCAGCGCGGTGAAGATTTTCTCAATAGTCGCATCCAACGCCGAACACAGGGTCAGGCGAACTTCACCGACGAACTTCAGGACAAAGGTGCCGTCCTGCTCGGCGAACTGGATTCTACCGGTACTCATTGAAGATTCCTGCTCAACACCAACAGGGCGATATCATCCGGCATCTCCCCTAGCGTGGCCAAACCAAACACTTGCCGCAGACCATCCAGGCTGCCGCCCGCTGACTTCACCCGTTCGGGCAAAGCAGCCTCTTTTTCTTTGAGCGTTGCTTCCGGCAAAAGGTCCAGAATGCCATCAGACATCAGCGTCAGGCTGAACGTCGGCGGCAGCTCAAGCACGTGGTCCTCGTACGTGGCTTCATTGAAAAGCCCCACCGGCAGACCACGGCCTTCGAGATAACGAACACTGTCAGGCGTGTACAACACAGGCAAAGGCAGATGGCCGCCGATGCTATAGGTCAACAAACCGGTCTCCTCGTCGATGACTCCACCGACCATTGTGACGTGTTTACCCAGCTTACAACTGATCAGCCCCCGGTTGATATGACCGAGCACTTCCGAAGGCTTGAACTCCGGCAAGGTACCGCTGCGTTTCGATTCGAAGAGCAAACGCGTGGTCATGAACTTCAACAGCACGGTGACGAAGGCTGATGACGCGCCATGCCCGGAAACATCCGCCAGATAAAACGCGACCCGGCGCTCGTCGACACGGAAATAGTCGACAAAATCACCCGACAAATACAACGACGGGATGATCTGGTGGGCAAAGTGGAATTCGTCGATGCTCCACGGACTTTCCGGCAGCATGTTCATCTGCACCTGGCGACCGGCGTTCTGGTCTTCCTGGAGCAGGTTCAGGCTGGCTTCGAGCTCGCGGTTGGCCTTTTCCAGCTTCTCGCTGTAACGCTGGTTTTCCAGCAGCAGCCGCGCACGATCCAGGGCCCGGCGCACGGAGTGCTCGAGCACAGCCAGATCTTCGAGAGGCTTGATCAGGTAATCCGCCGCGCCCAGGCGCAGGGCCTCGACCGCGTCGTTCATCACCCCGGCACCCGAGACCACGATCACCGGCGTCTCCGGTGAGCGCTCGGTGACCTGACGGATCAGTTCGAGACCGCCCATCTGCGGCATGCGCAGATCGCAGATGACCAGATCGGGCTCGTCTTGCTCGAATACCTGAAGACCCTGTTGACCGTTGCCGGCCTGCAGGACGCTGAAACCACTGTCTTCCAGATAGGCCGCGAGGCTCGCGCGCACTACCTCGTCATCATCGATTATCAGCAGCGTGGCACTGGTTTTTGGCATGTGGGCAAACGGCGCCAGAATTAGGTTGGCGTAGTGAGCGGGGCAACGGCCCTGCGCAGACTACTGGATTCGCTTTCTAGCCTCTCTGTTGCAGCGCTTTCAAGCATTCGCCTGGCGCGCGGTTTTAAACAGAGGTGCCCTTCTAAGGCGCAGACGGTACTCCCATCCGCAGAGCGTTTCAAGCATGCGCCGATTGTCGCTTGACGACTTTGTTTGTCAAATCACCGGGAGTTATAAGAACCGCTCTAAACGTAACCCGATGGAAGGTAGCGACGGTCGCTGGCGATGCTCTGCCGCGCACAAAAAAGGCGACCCGAGGGTCGCCTTCCTGGAATCGGTCGAAATCAGAAATCGTCTTCGACCTGACCGTCTTTCACCTTGAACTCGCGGTTCTGCAGGTAAGCATTGCGGATGAAGGTGTATTTGTCACCGCTGATCAGCTTCTCGCTCGACAGCAGGCTGGCGCGGGTGTCGACGATGTTCAGGCCGAAGATCGAGTTACGCGTCGGCACGTGGTCGATGTAGCGGTATGGGCCGGTGAAGCTGTCGACGTATTTCGACGGTGCGTCACGCAGGGTGCTCGGCCCCATCAGCGGCAGCATCACGTACGGGCCGCTGCCCACACCCCAGTAACCGAGGGTCTGACCGAAGTCTTCGTCGCTGCGGTTCAAGCCCATCTTGGTGCCGACGTCGAAGAAGCCGAGCAGACCGAAGGTGGTGTTGAAAATCAGTCGGGCGGTATCAACGCCCGCCGCAGCCGGTTTGGCCTGGAGGATGTTGTTCGCCAGGTTGGTGACGTCACCGACGTTGCGGAACATGTTGTGAATGCCGTCTTCAACGAACTGCGGAGTGATGAACTCATAACCCTGCGCCAATGGCTTCAGCGCGTAGGTATCAACGAAGTCGTTGAACTGGAAAATCGGCCGGTTGACGCTTTCCCAAGGGTCTTCTTCGGTGGCCGCCTGAGTGGCGAACGGCGCCAGCAACAGGCTGGCACAAACACTTAGCTGAGTGAGCGAAGGGCTCCAGCGCATAGAAAAACTCCTTGGATTTGATACTGGCGCGGACGCTCGGCCCGTGCATTGAGGCCGCTAGTATAAGCGTAAACGGCGATTTGGGCAGTGCGCCGCAGCAAGGATATGCAGGAAGTTTCCTACGCCGACTTTCACCGGCCTGTCATGCAACTGTCACCCGCGCGCCCTAGCCTTGAGCGTTATTTCAGGGACGTTGCCATGACTCACGCCGAAACCTTGCCCGTCGCCGCGCCCAGTCTGACTGCCGTATTGTTCGGCCTGAGCGGTTGCCTGGTGGATTTCGGTGCCCGCGCTGCGCAACAGCTCGACGCCCGTCCAGAACACGCCGAATTCACCCCCGGCGCCCTCGATAGCCTGAAGAGTTTGCAGCGCCAGCGGATTCCCTGTGCGTGGCTCGACGAATTGCCCCCTGCCCTGACTCTGTCATTGGCCGCCTCGCTGCCGGACTGGGTGAAGCCTACGCAACATTCAGCAACAATGAATCCATGGCCAGCACCCAATGCGTGCTGGCAAGCCTTGATGGATCTGAACATCGATCGACTCGATGGCTGCGTACTGGTCAGCGGTGAGCCGCGCCTGCTGCAGGCTGGCCTGAATGCCGGGTTGTGGACGATTGGTCTGGCCTCCTGTGGATCGCTGTGCAGCCTGAGCCCGAGCGAGTGGCAATCGCTGTCGCAAACGGAACGCGAACAGTTGCGCGGCAAGGCAACCGTGCAGTTATTTGGCTTGGGCGTGCATTCGGTGATCGATCATCTCGGCGAACTGGACGCCTGCCTCGCCGACATCAGCTTGCGCCGCGCCAAAGGTGAAAAGCCCTGATCGGCGTCATGCAGGTTTACCGAGAGTGGATTAATCTAAAGGTCAGCCATAGACCTTTGGCGCGTGGCTGCGGTCAATGCCAGTGCCTATTGATAAAAGGAAACCACCATGCCCGCCCAAGAACTGCAAAAACAGCTCGATACCCTGCGCGAGCAGCTGGAACACAATCCACCGCTGTCGGAAGTCGAACGTGAAGATCTGCATGCGCTGATGGCGCAGATCGAATCGGAAATCCAGTTGGAAACTGCCACCCAGGACGCAAGCATCGCCGACGGCGTGAACCTGGCGGTCGAGCGCTTCGAAGTCGAACACCCGGCGATCGCCGGCACCCTGCGCAATATCATGAATACGCTGGGCAGCATGGGCATCTGACGCCTCGCCGCACAAAAAAGCCCTGGCAGCGATGGCAGGGCTTTTTCATTTGCAAAATGTGCATGCAAGCTCTTGTGGGAGCGAGCCTGCTCGCGAAGGCGTCGTGTCAGTCGACATCATCGTTGAATGAAACACCGCATTCGCGTGCAGGCTCGCTCCCACAAGGGATATCGCACATTCCGGTTCTTTATTGACGTACGAGCCGATGATTCGGCAGCTGTACGCTTTCGGTACTGCGATACGGGTTGATATCCAGCCCGCCGCGCCGAACATATCGCGCAAATACGGTGAGCTTCTCCGGTTTCAACAACCGCTGCAGATCGAGAAAAATCCGCTCCACGCATTGCTCATGGAAATCCGAGTGCTGGCGGAAGCTGACGATGTATTCCAGCAGGCTGGCGTGATCCAGCGCGGCGCCGCGATACTCCACTACAACGCTGCCCCAGTCCGGCTGACTGGTCACCGGGCAGTTGGATTTGAGCAGATGGCTGTGCACGCTCTCCTCGACCACGCGCGAATCATCGCAACGCAGCAGCTCCGGACGCGGATGCTCATAATTGCTCACGCTGATATCCAGATCGTCGATGCACACGCCCGGCAACGCCACAACGCCTTCAGCTTCGACGTCTTTCAGACTGCGCACCCGCACGCCTACCGGTTTGCCGGCGGCGGTAGACAGATCCTTGACCAGCGTCGCTTCCAATGTGCTGACGTCGGCGAACGGCGTCTGGTTCAGCGAGTTCAGGTACAGCTTGAACGACTTCGATTCGATGATGTTCGGCGAGTCTGCCGGGATGCTGAATTCAGCGATCGCCACCACCGGTTTGCCCGAGGGCAGCAGCCACGACAGCTCGAAGCAGTTCCAGAAATCCACGCCTTTATACGGCAGGGTTTCGGCGGTCAGGCCCAGCTCGGCCCATTTCGCGGTGCGCGGAATCGGGAACAGCAGGGAGGGCGTGTAAGTGGCGATGTATTCGCTGGATTTGCCCAGCGGCGAATGTTCGGCTGCGGGATGCATGGCGGAAACCTGACTGAAGAATCAGCGGATTCTACCAGCCTTTGCCCGCGCCTTTGAGTGCTTACTGACTGACTGTCAGTTTGCCGACCATGCCGGCCTGATAATGCCCGGGGATATTGCAGGCAAACTCGAGCGCCGTGGCCTTGCTGAAGGTCCAGGTCAGCTCGGCGGTTTTGCCCGGTTCGACCAGCACGCTGTTGGGGTCGTCATGCTGCATGCCATGGCCCATCGCCGCGTGATCCATGCCCGCCATGTCGTGGGACATTTCTTTTATGCCGGTAGGCGTAAGCATGCCGCTTTGCTGCATCTGCAACATTTCCTGTTGGTGACTGGCATGCATCGCCGCATCACCGAGGTTGAATTCGTGCAGCAACTGGCCTTTATTCACCAGCACAAAGCGAACCGTCTCACCGGCCTTGACCTGTAGGGCTTTCGGGTCGAAGTTCATGTCGCCCATGACGATTTCGATAGTCCGCGTGGCCTGGCTCGCCGCTGCCGGCTGGCCGAAGGCGTAGGTGTGCGCCGGGGTCGCCCAGGCTGGCGAACTCAATGCCAGCAGACAGACTGCTATTTTCAGGGAGGTGCGCGAAAACATGGTCGTACTCCAACAAGAGAAAGTTCAGCCTGTGGGAAACTTTAACCACCCAGGGCTGGCATCCACCTGACAGGCAGATTACAACTTTGTCAGCTTGATGCTTATCGCCGGATCTCACGGTATAACGCCCTCGCCCTTCTACATACCAACCCCGCCCGAGTCGCCCATGAAACTGTTGATCGTTGAAGACCAAGCGAAAACCGGCCAATACCTTCGCCAGGGGCTGACAGAGGCCGGGTTCAATACCGAGCTGGTGGCTGACGGCATCAGCGGCCAGCAATTGGCCTTGAGCGGCGAGTACGCGCTGTTGATCCTCGATGTGATGCTGCCCGGGCGCAGTGGCTGGCAGATTCTGCAAGCGGTGCGCAGCGCCGGCCTCGAGACGCCGGTACTTTTTCTTACTGCCAAAGACGCCGTGGAGGACAGGGTTCACGGCCTCGAACTGGGCGCAGACGACTATCTGGTCAAGCCGTTCGCCTTCTCCGAATTGCTCGCCCGAGTGCGCAGCCTGTTGCGGCGCGGCAGCGCGATCGCCCAGGAAACCAGCTTGCAACTGGCCGATCTGCGCCTGGATCTGATCCGTCGCCGGGTCGAACGCAGTGGTCAGCGCATCGACCTGACCGCCAAGGAGTTCGCCCTGCTGGAAATGCTCCTGCGCCGTCAGGGTGAAGTCCTGCCCAAATCGCTGATCGCCTCGCAGGTTTGGGACATGAATTTCGACAGCGACACCAACGTCATCGAAGTGGCGATCCGCCGCTTGCGCCTGAAGATCGACGATGACTTCCCCAACAAGTTGATCCACACCGTGCGCGGCATGGGTTACGTGCTCGAAGAGCGTGCGCTTTGATGCGTCGTTTGTCCTTGAGCACGCGCCTGGCGCTGTTGTTTGCCGCCTGCACTGCGGTGGTCTCGCTGTTCGCCGGGGTGCTGTTCGACCGCGCCAGCGAGGCGCACTTCATCGAACTTGACCAGCAACAACTGGAGACGAAACTGATCGGCCTGCGCCGCGCCTTGCAGGATCTCCAACCTGCCCAGCGCGAGGCGCGGCTGGCCGATGAGCTCAGCCGTCAGGCGGATCTGTCGTTGCGCATCACCAGTGGCGACGGGCAACACTGGTATGACAGCTCGGTGCAGATTCCGAAGAATCTGCCGCTGCAAACCGGCCTGTCGACGATCAGCCATGACGGCACTGATTACCGCGTGCTCCGCGCCCCGCTCTACCCGGACGCAGCGGATTCGCCGCAACTGACGCTGCTGCTGGACATCACCCATCACCAGCATTTCCTTGCGCGCATGCAGCATCTGATCTGGCTGACCGTCGGCCTGTCAGCGCTGGCCACCGCCCTGCTCGGGGCCTGGGCCGCGCGCAGTGGTCTGCGCTCGTTGCGCCGCATGAGCGCCGTGGCCCGTGGGATTTCCGCGCAATCGCTTAATGCCCGACTGCCTGAGGAGAAGATGCCGCCAGAGCTTGCGGAAATGGCCTACAGCTTCAACGCCATGCTCGCACGCCTCGACGATTCGTTTCAGCGCCTCTCGGCATTCTCCGCCGACATCGCCCATGAGCTGCGCACGCCACTGTCGAATCTGCTGACCCACACCCAGGTCACCCTCACCCGCCCACGGGCACTGGAGGATTACCGCGAAGCGCTGCACAGCAACCTCGAAGAACTGCAGTGGATGGCGCAACTGGTCAACGACATGCTCTACCTGGCCAAGGCTGACCACGGCTTGCTGATGCCCAAGCGCGAACCGCTGGAGCTGGCGGATGAGGCCGACATGCTGCTGGAGTTTTTTGCGCCATTGGCGGAAGACGCTGGCGTTCGCCTTAGCCGTGAGGGGGCGGCGCGTATAGAAGGTGATCGCGGCATGTTGCGCCGGGCCTTGTCGAATCTGCTGGATAACGCGCTGCGGTTTACCCCGGCCGAGGGTTATGTGCGCTTGAGCATCGTCGACGAGGCGAAAGCCGTGCGCGTCTGCGTCGAGAACAGTGGCGAGGGAATTTCAGCGCAATTACTGCCACGTCTGTTTGACCGCTTCTATCGAGCGGATCCGGCGCGGCAGGAAGGTAGCAGTGAGCATGCGGGGTTGGGTCTGGCGATCACCCAGTCGATCGTGCGGGCGCATGGCGGGACGATTCATTGCGAATCGGGGGCGGGAGTTACTCGGTTTGTGATTGAGTTACCGAAGCAGAATTGAGGCCAGCAGGTCCGGCCCCTTCGCGAGCAGGCTCGCTCCCACAGTTGGAATGCGCTCCCCTGTGATATCAAGCCTGCTCTCTGAAGAGGAAGCGCTCCCCTGTGACATCAAACCTGCTCTCTGTAGAGGAACCGCTCCTCCCCTGTGACATCAAGCCTGCTCTCTGCAGAGGAAGCGCTCCCCTGTGATATCAAGCCTGCTCTCTGCAGAGGAA
>NZ_JBSICA010000048.1:0-27387 GCF_058245595.1 Pseudomonas sp. UF-293
AAGGCGGTGTGCCAGTCAAAAATTCCTGGCCTGACATACCGCCTTCGCGAGCAAGCCCGCTCCCACAGGGTAGGATGTCCACCGTTATGCCCCGAAAGGCCTGAGATCGAACCTCAACGCCGTGAGAATGTCACTCGGGATGCAGTTGTTTTTTGCCAAGGATCGATATGACCAGCCTCAACCCCCAAGACACGTTCGTCCCCGGACGTCTGCAACAGATGTCCACGCGCATCGCTTTTTTCATCGCCGGCCTTGGTATTGCCGCGTGGGCACCGCTGGTGCCGTATGCCAAGGCGCGGGCCGGGCTGGATGAGGGCACGCTGGGATTATTACTGTTGTGCCTGGGCGTGGGCTCGATTCTGGCGATGCCGCTGGCGGGGATTCTTGCCACGCGCTTCGGCTGCCGACGCGTGGCCACCGGCGGCACGTTGCTGATCTGCGCGGCGCTGCCGTTGCTGGCGACGGTGTCGTCGATCCCGGCGCTGATCGCCACGTTGTTCATGTTCGGCGCCGGCCTCGGCACGGTGGATTCGACGGTGAACCTGCAAGCAGTGATCGTCGAGCGCGCCAGCGGCAAGCACATGATGTCGGGCTTCCATGGCTTGTTCAGTCTTGGCGGAATCGTCGGCGCGGCGGGCGTCAGCGCCCTGCTCGGCCTCGGCCTGACACCGCTGGCGGCGATGCTGGTCGTCGTCGTGTTGTTGATCGGCGCCCTGCTCAAGTGCGTGCCGCACATGTTGCCCTACGGCAGTGAAAGCTCCGGCCCGGCGTTCGCCATTCCCCACGGCATCGTGCTGTTCATCGGCGGCATGTGCTTCATCGTTTTTCTCACCGAAGGCGCCGCGCTGGACTGGAGTGCTGTGTTCCTCGCTCAGGAACGCGGGATCGACACGGCGTACGCAGGCCTGGGCTACGCAGCGTTTGCCCTGACCATGACGGTTGGACGCCTGCTTGGTGACCGCATCGTGCGCAAGCTGGGCGCGACGCGGATCATTCTGTTCGGCGGGCTGTTGGCGGCGGCGGGATTGTTTCTCGCCACCTTCGCACCGAGCTGGCAAGCGGCGCTGGTGGGTTATGCGCTGGTCGGCGCCGGTTGCTCGAACATCGTGCCGGTGCTGTACACGGCGGTGGGCAAACAGACGGTGATGCCGGAAAGCATCGCGGTACCGGCGATTACCACGCTCGGTTATGCCGGGATTCTCGCCGGGCCGGCAGTAATCGGTTTTGTCGCGCATGCCAGCAGTCTGAGTTTTGCCTTTGGATTGATGGCAGTGTTGCTGGTGGCTGTGGCGATTGGCGGCAAAGTCCTCAAGGTCTAAAGCAAAAGATCGCAGCCTTCGGCAGCTCCTACATGGATTTGCGTTCCCCTGTAGGAGCTGCCGAAGGCTGCGATCTTTTGATCTTGTGCTTTAAAAACCGACGCTGGCCTGCACGAAGAACGTGCGCGGCGCGCCGACATACATCCCCGAGTTGTTGTCGCTGGAACGGGTGAAGTACTGCTTGTCGAAGACGTTTTTCACCCCGGCACCGAGCTTCAGGTTCGACACCTGCGCGCCGAAGTCATAACCGCCGCGCACGTTCCAGGTCACATAACCCGGGATGTCGCCGTACTGCCCGTCCGCCGTGCCTTCGGTAATGTAGTTGCCGTTGAAACTGCCATCCGCATTCACACCGGTGCCCGGCGAACGCTGCTTCGATTGGGCGAAGCCGTCGATGTTCCAGGTCCAGCGGTTGATGTCGTAACGCAATCCGACCGTGGCCACCTGGCGCGAATAGAACGGCAGATCGCGGCCCTTGAAGCCGGGGATCTCGCCTTCATAAGTGGCGCGAGTGTAGGTTAGGCCGGCGTTGGCGGTCAGACCATCGAGGCGCGGGTCGAGTGCGGCCATGTCGTAGTGCACCGAGGCTTCGATGCCCTGGTGTTTGGTCGCTCCGAGGTTGGTCCAGCCGACGTCGTTGCTGATGTATTGCAGTTCGTCATCGAAATCGATGTAGAACAGCGTCACCTCGCCGCCCCACACTTCATCGTTGTAGCGCGTGCCGATCTCGTAGGTCTTGGCCTTTTCCGGCTCCAGACCGTTGGCGGTGCTGTCACCCGAACCGCCCTGGCCGAGCTGGAAATACTGCAGGCTGCCGAACGAGGTTTCGTAGTTGGCGAACAGCTTCCAGGCATCGGACAGGTGATACATCACGCTCAGCGCCGGCAGCGGTTCGTTGCTTTCGATGCTGCGGTTTTTCTCCGGTACCGGGCGGCCAGCGGTGTCGAGCACGGCGCGGTCGTGCCAATCGGTGCTGATGTGTTCGAAGCGAATGCCCGGGGTGATGGTCCAGTTGCCGACGTCGATCTTGTTGTCGACATACACCGAGTTGGCCTCGGTGCCACCGGTGCGATCCTGGAATACGTGGCCGTCGGAGGTCGGCGTGACCACCGGCTGATTGTTGACCAGCGCCAGACGACTCGACTCTTCGTGCATCGCCTCTTTCAGATAGCGATAACCGACGCTGACTTCCTGGGTGGTCGGGCCGACATCGAACACCCGCGACACGCGCGGCTCGATGCCGAGGGTGTAGTAGGAACGCGGGTACGAGCTGAGGGTGCGCTGATCGCGCGCGGCGATAGTACTGCCACGAAAGCTGTCGGTGTAATAGGTGAGGATTTCCGCCTGAGTGCGCTCATCGATCTGGCGGGCCCACTTGAACGACACGTCCTTGCGTCGGCCTGTGAACTGGTCGTAGTCACGCACTGATTCGTAGGGCTTGTCGTCGTACTGACGCTGGGTCAGACCGCCGGGCATGTCGGCGCTGGCGTCGTAGTAGTGGAAGTTGAGACTGAAATCGTCCTGATCGGTCGGCGCCCAATGCGTCTTGAGCAGCACGTCGTCGATATCGTTGCCGTTGTTGCGCTCGCGATAGCCATGACCGTTGACGCCGGAGTACAGCAGCGCGACGCCCATGCCGTTGTCGGCGGTGCCACCGAGGAGCGCGGTGTCGATGTGTTTCCAGCCGCCGTACCGAGTCGTTTCCAGGGTGGTGCCGATTTCGCCTGTGGCTTTCTCCGGGATCGCGCGGGTCACAAAGTTGATCACGCCGCCGACGTTCTGCGGCCCGTAGCGCACGGAGCCGGCGCCGCGCACGACGTCGATGCTGTCGAGGTTGCCCGAGGAAATCGGCGCCATCGACAACTGCGGCTGGCCGTACGGGGCGAACGCCGCTGGTACGCCATCGATCAAAACAGTCGAGCGTGGCGACAGGCGCGAAGTCAGACCGCGTACGCCGACGTTGAGGGAAATATCACTGCCGCCGGTGCCATTGGAGTCCTGCACCTGCACGCCGGGCACGCGCTTGAGCACATCACTGACGTTCATCGCACCCTGCTCGACCATTGCTTCGCGGCGAATCACCGTGCGCGCGCCGGGGTGGTTCTGCACCACCGCCGCGTCGGCGTCACCGAGCCAGTCGCCGACCACTTTGATGTCGGTCACGCCGAGCTCCAGCGGGCCGTTGCTGGCTGCGGAGGTGGCTGCTGGGGCGAGCGTCACCGAGCCTTCGTTGATCTGGTAATCGAGACCGCTGCCCTGCAACAGCTGCCGCAAAGCCTGCTCTGGCGAAAGGTCACCGTTGACCGCTGGGGCCTGTTTGCCGGCCACCAGCTCAGGGCTGAAAAACACCTGCAGCGAGGTTTGCTGGCCCAGTTCGCTCAAGGCCTGCCCCAGCGGCTGCGCGCGAATATGGATAGCGTCAGCGGCAAACGCCAACGGCATCGCTGCGCTGACGGCCAGCGCGAGCGCCAATGGCAACCAAGGGGATTTTTTATTGTGGGTTGTGGTGATGTTCACGTCGTACGGAGTCCTGTGGATCGCAAGAAGGTGCGGCTGTTAATGCAAACCAGTTGCAGTTGAACAGGAAGACGATGAACTGGAAAAAAACCTGAATGCTATCTGGAAATTATTTCCTGACTGCCATCAGCGAGAGTCCGCACGGCCACCGGCAGAATGGTCGGCAGGGCTTTGAGCAAGGCGTCGGTATCGTCGGATTTGAACACGCTGGTCAGGCGCAGGCTGGCCACGTTCGGCTGGGATACGGTCAGCGGTTTGTCGCGATAGCGCGATACTTCGGCCGCGACTTCGCTGAGGCTGGCGTTGTTGAACACCAGTTTGCCGTTGCGCCATGCGGTCAACTGCGCCGGACTGACCGCGTAGGCCGGCCGGACTTGGCCTTGCGCATCGACCGACGTGCCGAGGCCTGCGGTGAGGTTGATGAATTGGTTGTCCGGGGCAGCACTTCCCTGCACTTTAACCGTGCCCTGCTCCACCGCCACGAGGGTTTGCGTGGCATCGCGGCGCACGTCGAAACGCGTACCGGTGACTGTGACCTTGCCGCTGCCGGCTTCGACAATAAACGGACGCGAGGCGTCATGTTCGACGCTGAACAGCGCCTCGCCCGCGCTCAATTCGATAACCCGTCGATCCTGTTCATAACGGACCTGCAAGCGGCTGCGGCTGTTCAGATCGATCACCGAACCGTCCGGCAACGCCACATGCTTGCGCTCGCCCAACGCCGTGACGAATTCGGCGCGGTAAGCGCCCGGTTGATTCAAACCACTGAACAGGCCAAGCCCCAGCGCCACGGCCAGAACACTCGCGGCCATGGCATAACGCAGCAACGGCCGGCGTTCGCGACGAGGTGGCGGAGTTTCAACCAGCGCTTGAAGACGTGAGGTCGGCAGCAAATCAGCCGCCGCCCACAAGCCCTGCAGCAACTGGAATTCTTCGCGGTGTTGCGGATGCTCGTTCAGCCAGGCGTCGAAGCGCTGCTGGTGCTCGACGCTGAGATTCGGCTCCTGCAAACGCACGAACCACGCCGCCGCCTCGTCACGCACCGCCGCTTGTCCACAGGTGCAATCACCCGTCTCCATCATGGAATGTCCTGTCCGGCTGAGAATGAAAAGGTGCGAGCGCTCATGATTGCAACCCATCCAGCCGCTCACGCAGATGCCGCAGGGTGCGGATCATATACTTTTCGACCATGTTCTTGGACAGCCCCAGGCGTACGGCAATTTCCGCCTGCGTCAGGCCTTCGATCTTCTGCCAGACAAAGATCTTGCGGCAGTTGAGCGGCAACTCGGTGAGCGCGCGTTCGATGGAATCGGCCAACTGGATCGCGTGCATGTAATGCTCCGGATCGCCCGCGGACGACGCACTGTCGTCAGCCGCCTCCGACTCCATGACGCCCCGCCGGTCCTCCCGCCGATACCCATCAACCGCGATATTACGCGCCGTCTGATGCAGATAAGCGCGCGGCTGCTGCACCGCTGCCGAATCCGCCTCGAGCACCCGCACAAAGGTGTCGTGCGCCAGATCCTCGGCCTGCGCGCGATTGCGCAGGCGACGAGTCCAGGTGCCGATCAACTCTTCGTAATACTCGAAAAAGCCGGATCTGCGGGAGCGCATGGGATGGGTGGCGTGGTGAGAAAGGGGCGTGAATAGTAATGCTTCGTATTAACCCGGGCAATTCATTCCTTGGATACAAATGTTGTCAGCAACAACGCCACGCCGTTGCATACGATCAGCGTCGCTCCCAAAGCCTGAAACCAACCAGCGAGTATCAGCCCCGCGCCTACCAGCAAGTAGTACATCAAACCCAACAGCGCACCGGCAGTACCCAGCCGATCGGCATACTCCACCAGCGCCAGGCCGAGAATATTGGGGATGGCCATACCGAATGCCAGCACGATCAACAGCATCGGCAACACGAACGCGGCGCTGTCCTGCAATAACCAGACGCCAATGCCACCGGCCAGGCCGCAGAACGCTGCGAGCCGGATCAATTGCATCGCCGCATACCCGGCCTGCAACAAACGCTTGTTGAACCACGCACCAAGCCCCGAACCCAACGCAAGCAACACGCCGCTGTAGCCGAACCAGCTTTCGCTCAAACCCAAGCGCTGGAACATGAACGGTGCGAGGCTGTAGTAACTGAACAGCGCAACGTTGAAGCAAGCGATCCAAAGCGCCGAGCGCCAGATTCCGAGGTCACTCAGCATGCGCCAAAGGGTGTCGGGAAGACTGACATCAGGCGTCTGTTGCGGGCGTGATTCCAACAGACCGTACCAACTCCACAGCCATAAACATGCAGCAAGCAGCACCAGCGCGCCCAGCACACCGCGATAACCGAACACCTGCACCAGGCTCGCGCCGCTGAACAGTCCAATCGCCGGACTCGCCGCCAGCGCGATGCCGACCACGGAAAATACCTGGGCCAATTCAGCGCCCTTGAAGCGATCACGCAATACGGTTTGCGTTACCACCGAAGCCACCGCCGCGCCGAACGCCGCCACGCCCTGCACCAACAGCAAACCGTTGAAACTGCTGACTCGCAGGCCGACCAGCAGCGCAACTGCATACAGCGCCATCCCCACCAGCATCACCGGTCGCCGCCCGAAGCGATCACACGCGCGGCCCCACACCACTACACCAAAGGCAAACGCCAGGAAATACACCGACAAGGTCTGCGCTGCCGTTTGCGGACCAACAGCGAAGGCTCGACCGATATCACTCAGCGCCGGGCTGTATAGCGTTTGCGCGATCTGCGCAAACATCAGCAGGGCAATAGCCAGCGCAAGCAAACTCCGCTTGTTCATTCCAATGACTCCTCTACGAAAGCAGAGAAGTTTAAAAACCGGTGCTTGGCGTATTATCCGGATCCCGCCAACTTATCGCTGAAATCGGACAATTCCATGGCTTGGCTCGATGCCCATTCGACGTTTGATGCAGACAGTTTTGCCGCTCCGGTGATCGGTCTTGCATCGACCATGGCTGACCACGATTCAGGCATGCACTGTCATCAGCGCGGGCAATTGCTCTACACGCGCCAAGGCTGCATCCGGATTGATCTGGCGCAGCAGTTGTGCTTGTTGCCACCCTCGCGGGCAGCATGGATTCCGGCCGGGGTCAGCCATCGTGCGGTGATGCAGCGGAGTGTCGACTATCGCTCGATCTACCTGGTCGGTGATTTATGTCACGGGTTGCCGCAGCAGGTTTGCGTCATCGAAGTCAGCCCCTTGCTGCGCGCGTTGCTCGAGCCCATGGCGACGGCGGCTTTCGACACTGACTGGCAAACAGGCAGATTCGCCCATCTGCTCGGGCTGTGTCTGAGTGAAATCAATGACGCAGTGCAGCAACCGATGCTGTTGCCATTGCCTCGGGACAAACGGCTGACGTCATTGCTGGCCGTACCCGATCGGCTGCCGCCAACGCTGCACGTGCTTGAACAACAGATCGGCGCCAGCAGCCGCACCATCGGCCGCATCTTCCAGCGCGAAACCGGCATGAGTTATCAGCAATGGCGCCAACAGTGGCGGCTGATGCGCGCCATTGAACTGCTCGCTACCGAGAGAAGCCTGAGTTACTGCGCCTTTGCGCTGGGGTTTGCCAGCGACAGCGCGTTCATCGCCTTCTTCAAATCCATCACCGGCAGCACGCCGGGCCAATGGCTCAAATAAGCAACTGACGATTGGCCGCAGAAATGATTTGCCACTAAATATTACTCGCGTCATATTACAGCCGTAATAACGAGTCACTTCCTCAGGTACGACGCCATGACCAGCATGCCTTCCCCCGATCCTGTTCCGGTCAAGACCAGGCCTGCCCTGTTCAAACGCCTATTGATCTGCGGCAGCGTTTTGCTTGCGCTGATTCTGGGAGGCATTTACGCCGTGCACTGGTGGGGCAGCGGGCGCTTTCTCGAAGAGACCGACGATGCCTACATCGGTGGCAACGTCACGGTGATCGGGCCGAAGGTCGCCGGTTATATCGACGAGGTGCTGGTCGGCGACAACCAGTCGGTGAAAGCCGGCGATGTGTTGATCCGCCTCGATGCCCGCGACTATCGCGCCAATCTGGCCAAGGCTGAAGGCGCCGTGGCTGGTGAAGAAGCGCTGCTGGCCAACCTTGACGCCACCGAACAATTGCAGCACGCCGTGATCGGTCAGGCCCACGCAGGAATCGATGCGGCGAGCGCGGAGACGGCGCGCTCACGGGACGACAACACGCGCTACAAGCGGCTGGTGAGCAGCAACGCGGTGTCGGTGGAAAGTGCGCAGCGCGCCGACGCCACTTTCAAGACCGCACAAGCCCTCAGCGCCCGCGCCCAGGCCGAACTGCTCGCCGCACAACGGCAATTGGCAGTGATCGAAACCCGCAAACAACAGGCTCGCGCCGCTCTCCAACAAGCCCGCGCCGAACGCGATCTGGCCCAGTTGAACCTCGGTTACACGGAACTGCGCGCCCCCGTCGATGGGGTAATCGGCAATCGCCGCGCCAGGGTTGGCGCCTATGCCCAGGCAGGTTCGCAGCAACTGTCGGTGGTGCCCGCCAGGGGTCTGTGGGTCGATGCCAATTTCAAGGAAGACCAATTGGCGCGAATGAAGCCCGGGCAACGGGTGAGCATCCGCGCCGACGTGCTGCACGGCCAGGAATTCCACGGCCACCTCGACAGCCTCGCTCCCGCCACCGGCTCGCTGTTCAGCGTATTGCCGCCGGAAAATGCCACCGGCAACTTCACTAAAATAGTTCAGCGCGTGCCCGTCAGAATCGTTCTGGATCCCGCCGACAGCGTGCTCGGCCATCTACGCCCGGGCCTGTCTGTCACCGCTGAAGTAGACACCCGCGCCGCGCCTGAAACCACCGCCGTAGCCGTCGCGCCATGAGCAGCAGCGTCGCGGCTCCTGCGCAACCCTTCAACGCGGCGGACATGAGCACGGCGACCAAAGTGTTTGCCTTCGCAACGATGTGCATCGGCATGTTCATCGCCCTGCTGGATATCCAGATTGTCTCGGCGTCGCTGCGCGATATCGGCGGTGGCTTGTCCGCCGGCACCGACGAAACCGCGTGGGTGCAGACCAGTTACCTGATCGCCGAGATCATTGTGATTCCATTGTCGGGATGGCTATCGCGGGTGTTTTCCACGCGCTGGTTGTTCTGTGCCTCGGCGGTCGGTTTCACCCTCGCCAGCCTGCTCTGCGGTCTGGCCTGGAATATCCAGAGCATGATCGCGTTTCGTGCGCTGCAAGGTTTTCTCGGCGGCTCGATGATTCCGCTGGTGTTCACCACGGCGTTCTTTTTCTTCACTGGCAAGCAACGGGTAATTGCCGCCGCGACCATCGGCGCGGTGGCTTCGCTGGCGCCCACGCTGGGGCCGGTGATCGGCGGCTGGATCACTGACATTTCTTCGTGGCACTGGCTGTTCTACATCAATCTGGTGCCGGGCATTTTCGTCGCCGTGGCGGTGCCGATGCTGGTCAAGATCGATCAGCCGGAACTGTCGCTGCTCAAGGGCGCGGACTACCTGAGCATGCTCTTTCTCGCGCTGTTTCTCGGCTGCCTGGAATACACCCTTGAAGAAGGCCCTCGCTGGAACTGGTTCAGTGACCAGACGATTCTCACCACCGCGTGGATCAGCGGACTCGCCGGGTTGGCCTTCATCGGCCGTACGCTGCACGTGGCCAATCCGATCGTCGATCTGCGTGCGTTGAAGGATCGCAATTTCGCCCTCGGCTGCTTCTTTTCCTTCGTCACCGGCATCGGCCTGTTCGCGACGATTTACCTGACGCCGCTGTTTCTCGGACGCGTGCGCGGCTACAGCGCGCTGGACATTGGCATGGCGGTTTTTTCCACCGGCGTGTTCCAGATTCTGGCGATTCCGCTGTATGCCTTTCTCGCCAATCGCATCGATCTGCGCTGGATCATGATGCTCGGCCTCGGCCTGTTTGCCTTGTCGATGTGGGAGTTCAGTCCGATCACCCACGACTGGGGCGCCGGGGAGTTGATGCTGCCGCAAGCGTTGCGCGGGATTGCCCAGCAACTGGCCGTACCGCCAGCGGTGACGTTGACTTTGGGTGGGCTGGCACCGGCGCGACTCAAGCACGCTTCGGGGTTGTTCAATCTGATGCGCAACCTGGGTGGCGCGATTGGCATCGCTGCCTGCGCGACGATTCTCAATGACCGCACCAACCTGCATTTCACCCGGTTGGCCGAGCATCTGAACAGCAGCAATGAAGCGATGAATCAGTGGCTGTCGCAGGTCGGCGGCAACTTCGCCAATCTCGGCCAGAGCGACGATACCGGCGTCACCGCCAGCCTGCGCCAATTGTGGCTGCTGACGTATCGCGAGGCGCAGACGCAGACCTATGGCGATACGTTTCTGATGATCATGGTGTGTTTCATCATCGCCACGGCGATGGTGCCCTTGATGCGCAAGGTGCAGCCACCGGCGGCGCCTGGTCAGCAAGCACACTGAAGATTTACCTGTGGGAGCGAGCCTGCTCGCCAATGCGGGATGTCAGTAACAATGATGGTGACTGTCTCGACGCCTTCGCGAGCAGGCTCGCTCCCACAAGGGATCTGCGTGAATGCCTTAAGCCTGCGGCAATTTGCGGAAGCCCACCGCCAGGCGATTCCAGCCGTTGATGGTGTTGATCGCCACGGTCAGGTCAACCAGTTCCTTGGGCGAAAACTGCGCAGCGACTACTTCATAGTCTTCGTCCGGCGCGTGAGTCAAGCTCAGTTGCGTCAGTGATTCGGTCCACAGCAGTGCGGCACGCTCACGCTCGCTGAAGAACGGCGCTTCCCGCCATGCCGTCACGGCGAACAGGCGACGCGGGGTTTCGCCGCCTTTGATGGCGTCGGCGGTGTGCATGTCGATGCAGAATGCGCAGCCGTTGATCTGTGAAGAGCGCAGCTTGACCAGTTCGAGCAGGCTCTTTTCCAGCGACAGTTTCGAGACGGCATTTTCCAGCGCCATCATCGCTTTCATGGCATCAGGGGAAGCGGTGTAGAAATCGGCACGAGGTTGCATGGTGGGCTCCGGGGTAGCGATTGAATGTGTGGCTACGTTAGTCCCCGGGGGTGGTTCGGCAAATAGCCAATATTGCAGAAGATCGGTAGGCCACTTGGCGCAGCGATTGACCGCTCGTCACTCGACTGGCACCAAGGCTTGGGCGCGCAAGACCAATATCAGGTAATCCCCTTTATCAGGAGACGTACCATGATGACGCGCAAACTCACTTCGTTATTGTTGGCCGGCCTGCTCGCCACGGCATCCGCCGCCAGCTTCGCTGCCAATGACAGCACCGATGCGACGGGCACCAAGTCCGGCGGCGCCAGCAGCTCGACCATGCCGCCAGACAACACCCCGGGCTCGCCATCGGGTGGCAGCGGTTCTGGCGCAACCAATAACGGCACCGGCACTGGTTCGAGTATGGGCACCGGGACGGGCACCAACGGTGGCGCCAGCGGTTCGGGTTCCGGCGCGGGCGGCGGCACCGGTTCGGCCGGCGGCGGCACAGGTGGTGCAGGCGGTGGCACGGGCGGCTGAACGAACAAGAGCCATCCCAGATAGTCTTGAGCCCATCACGGACCGATGTGGGAGCAACTGTCTTGGATGGCTGACGTTGCCTTCCCGGGGACAGCATGACTCCCACAGTTTCTGCAGCGAGCCCACTCCCACAGGATTCCGGTAGCACTCAAGTTCCCGGCCACCTCACAAATCTCATGTGGGAGCGGGCTTGCTCGCGAAGGCGGTCTGTCAGCCAACATCGATGCAAGCTGACACGCCGATTCGCGAGCAAGCCCGCTCCCACTTTCGCTTTATTGATTGAAAGAATCAGCGATCCGACCGCATCAGTTCGGCAAAATCTTCTTCCGGTGCAAACACCGCCGCGCGGTTGCGCCCGGCATTTTTCGCCTGATACAACGCCGCGTCCGCGCGCTGGATAAACACCTGCGGGCTGTCGTTGCCGTGCGGAATAAAGGAATAACAGCCCAGGCTCACGGTGAGATAACCGGTCGGCGAGCCGCTGTGGATGATGTGCTTGTCGATCAAGCTGCGCCGAATCTGCCCGGCAATTGCCAGCGCGCCGTTGATGTCCGTGTCCGGCAACAGCACGGCAAATTCTTCGCCGCCATAACGCACCGCCAGATCCGACTTGCGCTGGCAGCAGGTCTTCACCACTTGCGCCACCTGCGCCAGGCATTGATCGCCGGCGACATGACCATAAGCGTCGTTGTAGCGCTTGAAGAAATCGATATCGAGCATGATCAGGCTGACCGGGCTGACCTGGCGCGCGCCACGGGCAAATTCGATGTCCAGCGAGCGCTCGAACAAGCGCCGATTGGCCAACCCGGTAAGGCTGTCATGGGTGGCGATCTGCTCCAGCGCCAGTTGCGCCTTGCGCAGATTTTTCTCGATACGCTCGCCGTCGCGCACCTGATGAATGAACACCCAGCCGAACAGGCCAACCCCGAGAATCACCAGCGCGACAATCACGCTGGACTGAAAGGCGCGGTCATACCAGCCCTGCAGAATCGTGTCTTGCGAAGTCGCAGCAGAGACCACCAGCGGATACGAGGCGAGCTGTCGATAGCCATACAAGCGGGTCACGCCATCGACCACGGAATTGAGCATCGCCGTGCCCGCATTAGCGTTCGGCAGCAGGGTTTGATAGATCTCGCCGTGGGCCACCGAGGTATTGATCAGCGACTCATCGAAGGGGCGTCGCGCCAGCAAGGTACCGTCGGTCAGCGCCAGAAACATGATGCCGCTGTCATCGAGGCTGAAGCTTTTGAAGAACTGATCGAAGTACGACATGCGAATGCCGGCCATCAGCACGCCCTGAAAATTGCCGAGCTGGTCGTTGACGCGTCTGGAAATCGGAATGATCCACTCGCCGTTTTCGCGGCTGCGAATCGCCGGGCCGATGTGCGCGACCGTCGAAGCATTCTGCTGATGGAACTTGAAATAGTCGCGATCGGCCACGCCATTGCCACGAGGCAGATCGGCGAACGACGTGATGATCCACTGCCCTTCGCGATCGAAGAGAAAGATGCCATGCAACTGATCCAGTTGCTGCGCGCGGCGGGCAAAGATCCGCTGCAACCGAGGTCGCTGCGCCGTCCCGTAACCATCATCCTGAATCCAGTCGACGAGGCTGGTCATCACCAGATCCGCCGCCCGCACGGTGTCCTCGGCCTGCTGCGCCATGGCCCGGGTCAGGTTGCCGGAAGCCATCTTCGCCACCGCCAGGTCCTGACGCCGCGACTGCTCCAATTGCAGGTACAGCAAACCGCACAGGCACAGGCTCACCGCAACGATGAACAGCACCGCCGCTTTGCGTAGCGGCAGGCGCTTGAGCGTGCCGGGGGCTTGATGCGGATCGTGAATGGGGATTGGCAAAAGCATGTCCTGGGCAGGTACGACAGGGGCGCGAGCCCGAAACCCTTGTATGTGTGAGCGTAGCCCACCGGGATGTACCGGGCAAACGCCCGCCTCCCGCCCAGTTATCGGCGCGTCGCGAGTTTGGATGATCGCTTTTCGTCGATTTATTTACGATTGCTTCTTTACGGTTAATCAGTTGTGCAGGGCCAGCCGCCGCATCGCGCTGGTCAGGTGTGCGCGAGCACTTTGCGCATCGCCTGCACGCATTTGTTCATAAGCGCGCTGCGCAATCACATGGGGCAGCGGTTTCAGTTCGCGCTGAGTAGCCATGGCCAGCAACTGCACCTGCGCAGCGCGTTCCAGGTAATACAGATCGTCCCAGGCTTCAGCAATGGTCGGCGCGGCGACAATCACGCCGTGGTTTTTCAGAAAAAGAATGTCGGCGTCGCCCATGACGCTGGCGATGCGATCGCCTTCGGATGCGTCCAGCGCGAGGCCGTTGTAATCCTCGTCCACCGCTGTGCGCCCATAGAACTTCAGCGAGGTCTGCCCCAGCCACAGCAGCGGCGGGCCTTGCAGCAGGCACAACGCGGTGGCGTGCGGCATGTGCGTGTGAAAGGCGACTTTTACCCGTGGCAGTTGTTTGTGCAAACGCGCGTGGATGTAGAACGCGGTCGCTTCGGGCTCGCCATGGCCATCGACCACGTTGCCGGCGAAATCGCAGACCAACAGATTCAGTGCCGTTACCTCCGAAAAAGCGAAGCCGTACGGATTGACCAGAAACAGATCATCATGCCCCGGCAGCATCGCCGAAAAGTGATTGCAGATGCCCTCCTCCAACCCATGCAGGGCTGCCAGTTGAAAGCACGCAGCGAGTTCGTTGCGGGCGGTGATGATCGCCTCGGTTTCCAGGTTCAACGTTGCGGTGGGTCTGGCTTTGCCAGTGCCGCTCAAGAGATGAGCCATGGCAATTCTCCTTAGGTCCAGCCGAGGGATTTGAACAGCGGCAGCACTTGATCGAGGCTGGGCAGGATCGCGTCGGGCCGATAGTCCGGCAACAACTGACGCCCCGTGCCGCGATCGATCCACACGCAACGAAAACCCATGTCCCGCGCCGCCGTGTGATCGAGCATGGGGCTGGCGCAGATGTGCACCACTTCATCCCGCGTCACGCCCAATTGTTCATGAGCGTAGTCGAACAGACGTGGCGCCGGTTTGTAGGCACCGGCCTGTTGCGCGGTGATCACCCGGTCGATATGGCCGACGAGTTGCGCGACGTTGCCGGCAATAATGTCGTCGTCGGTGTTGGAGACGATGCACAGCTTGAAACCCATCGCTTTGAGCTGCGCGAGGGTGTCGACCACTTCGGCAAATGGCGGCATGTTCGGGATGGCCGCCGCCAAGCGTTGACTGTCCTCGGGCTGACCAGGCAAGTCCAATTCTTCCAGCGCCAGTTGCAGGCCGAGTGTGCTCAGTTCGCGAAAGGAACGGTGCGGCGGCGTTTGTTCCAGACGATGCTCGTGACGGTCGTAGACTTCGATCAACTTATCGGCGTCGACTGCGTGCTCGCCCTTGTCGCTGAGTATTTTTTTGACCACGGCTTTCAGTCCCTCATCCCACTGAATCAGCGTGCCGTAGCAATCGAAGGTCAGCCATTGCGGGCGCGGCGTGTTGTTCAAGGTCATTGGTCGATTCCACCAGAGTGATGACTTCAGCTTATGAGCGCGCGGTGATAGTGTGAAATTAAATAAAAACGCTATGGTCATTCGCAAATCCACTATCAGGAACGCCGCCATGCTGGATCTGGAATTGCTGAAAACCTTTGTCTGCGTAGTCGACGAAGGCAGCTTCACCCGCGCAGCCGAGCGTGTGCACCGCACGCAATCGACGGTGAGCCAGCAGGTGCGCAAACTCGAAGATCTGGTCGGCCACCCGCTACTCCTGCGCGACCGCACCGGAGTGAACGTCGCGGTCACCGAACACGGTGAACTGCTGATCCACTATGCGCGCCGGTTACTGGCGCTCTCCGTCGAAGCCACGCAAGCGCTGGCCAGCGACGTCGACCTGGAAGTTCTGCGCATCGGCATGCCGGAAGACTTCGACGCCCGACGCATGGCACTTATCCTCGCCGGCTTCACCCGCAACCATCCGCAAGCGCGCCTGGAAACCATCAGCGGCATGAGCCTCGACCTGCGCCAGCGCCTCGACGCCGGCGATATCGACATCGCCCTGATCAAACGCGAACCCGACAGCGGCCCGGCATGGGCCACCTGGCCGGAGCGGCTGGTTTGGGTCAAAAACCCCGACTTCGACACCTCCAGCGATGTGCTACCGCTGGCGCTGTTTCCGCAGGGCTGCCTGTATCGACAGCGGGCTATTCGCCTGCTCGATGTGGCGCAGCGACCGTGGCGAGTAGCGTTCGGCAGCCACAGCCTGACCGGGATTCAAGCGGCGGTAGCATCTGGGTTAGGGATTTCGGTTTTGCCGGTTTCGGCGGTATTGCCAGAGCATGAGGTGTGTAGGGATCTGCCGGAGTTGGCCCCGACGGAACTGGCGCTGGTCAGCCGCGAGGGAGTGTTGAGCGGGTTGCAGCAGGGGCTGGTGGAGTTTTTGCGTGGGGAATTGGGGGTGGATGCGGGGGGATTTGCCTGAATCCCCCGAGGATCTTTATTCGGGTTTGTTGATTTCGCGGAGCAGGTCGGCGGTGGGGATGTTCATGGTGTTTGAGTAGTAGGGTTTGTAGCCGTAGGCAGTAATGACGACTTTGCAGGGTATGCTTTTTTTGCGGGATAGCAGATCGTTGAGTTCTGGTACCGAAAGATTGTCCTGCGTGCTGCCGTTATCTTGGGTTTGGCTTAAAAAAGCACTTGTTACATAGTTGAATCTGCCCCGTGCTTTGTTCGACGCATCTTCGTCGACTAAACCGTATGCGGAATACCTGAACCGGTTAGTAATCGAAAAATCCTCGTCTTCACCCAGTGCACACTTCAGCATTGTCGAAGCGGCACCTACCCTTTTGCCCCTGTTGAATAAATCCAATAGATCTACGTCAGAGCCATAATAAAAAGCGTAAAGGGAGCTATGTCCCTCCCTTTCTAAGGTATGAAAGTTCAGGTTTGCGGGAGGAACACTGTGATCCTTGGCGCAAGAGGTACAGAAAATGAGCATGAGCCCAACCGACAACTTCTTCATTCAACAGGTTTCCTTGTTGATTGCATCGTACATAAGGTCACTCACTGACCGTCCTTGGGCGATGGGCGACAAGAACATCGCTGAAGCATTAGCGTGGTTCGTATTCATATTCACATTGATATCTGGCCCGCTATTGATCTGCCATTTTTCTCCGAAATCAGCTACTGAGTCGGATTGATCAGGCCTCGATGGCACAGCCTTTATGTTGATCCAGTAATTAGCTACCGGCGTTGGCTTGTCTCCATAAATGTCGGACCCTAGCCAGACCAGCGTGCCTTCCCCCACTGGGTCGAGCGTTACCAGCATCTTGATTTCGTAGCCCCACCCGGACATGACACTGGACAGATGCGCACCATTCCAGCCGCCCAGACTGTGACCGACGATGAAGATGGGGCAGGATTTATAGGGAATCAAACTAAGCACATTTTTCTGAATGTCCTTCTTCCCCCCGCACTTCGTTATAACCAAGCCACTTGGACTTATACTTTCCGGCCTTCTCCAACGCGTCATTTCGCTTATCGAAAACGGTTTTAGCATCGCTGACGTTTTCGAATGGCCCTGAAAAGTAATAACTCTCCTTATCCCCAGCCCCTCCAATAAAAAGCACGATCGCCTTGGTACTTTCCACCGGCACAGGCTTGGCGCTGACATCCTACTTGTCGGTCAGCGTATGCTCCTTGTGCAGCTTGTAAGTGTTGCCCTTCGCGCACGTTACCGTCTCAGCCGTCATTGCCTCACTCCTCCAGAAACAGCTTGATGGTTTCAGGCAGGTGCGAACTGACTTCATGGGTAAATCCGTCGGCATCAGACACGCCATGCTCCATGCGCCCGTCGGCGCGCTGGATCATGTAGGGATGGTTGGGCATCGGTTCACCGGTCACATCGTTGACCAGTTTCAGCTTGTCGGTGAAGTGCACCGGCATCGGCAGCAGACCACTGAAAGGCGCCGCGACTACGGTGTCGCCAATGATCACCGTGCCTGAACCGCCGATGACGACATTGCCGTGGCCACCGGTGCTGTCCAGCGTCGCCGCGTTCAAGCCATTGATGAACACGGTGCCAGATACAGCGCCGCTGATCGCACTGCCGCAAGCGGACTTGTCGGTCATGCGCGCAGCCGCCAGTCCATCAAAATTGACATTCGGCGAGCCGTTGACGATCGGGTTGGTGCCGTGTCCCGGCAACGGGCAGGCGGTGGGGTCGGTGACGCGGGCAGCGGGTTTTCCGCTCATGAACAGCTCCTTGCGATGTGTCGTACAGATCCTTTGAGGCGCGCAGCATGCGCGAATTTGCCCTCCCCTTCAAATCCTCAGGCCAAAAAAACAGGCGCTCACGGGAGCGCCTGTTTTTCCTGGCTCATTACGGATGGCTTACCGTACCGGCGGCACCCGAATATCCCCCGCCCGACACTGCGTCTTCACCCCTTTGCCACAGGCGCCGAATTGCAGATCCTTGCCCATGCACACCCGCACTTCCGACAGCTGCGGGCCGCTGCAAACCACTGCAATTCCGTCCTCGGGAATACCCGGATTGGTCTTGCGAAACAGATCGACAATCTCTTGCGCTTCGAAGTAGTACGACGTCGAGCCGAACGGCTGCAATTCCTGCGGAATCTTTACCGCGCCAAGGGCCTGATCGGACTTGTCCAGATAGCCCTCCGCGCCAAGACCGCTGCAGGTGCCGTGCTTGGCCCATTCGTGATCAAGGAGTTTCTTCGTCGGGTACATCGTCAGGCCCTTGCTGGTTTCTGCCGCCGATAGCCTGGTCAGCGGCGGACAGGATTCTGGCCAGCCGCCCTGGGCGTATTGCGGCCACAAACCGTGCAGGACAAAACCAAAACCCTTGCCGGTGCATTGCGCGTCGTCCTTGTGCGTCAGACAAAAAGTCGGCGACCAGGACAGCGCCAGCAGGTAGTAGTCGAAGACCCCCGCCATCGATTCCGCCTGCGCTTTGTTCGATGACGACTGACGCGCCGAACTCACGCCGATGCTACCGGCCGTCAGCGCGATCAGCGCCAGAATTGTAAACAGCTTTTTCATTAACCCTTTCCTTGGGACGCCTGCGTCCGTGGTTTTCGTTGTTGGCCAGACCTGGCCAGTGCTGATTTCGACACGCTTGTATTGCAAGCGCATGACGCAAGGCAAGGCCCTGCGCCGTTCAAACGTCTACGCTGAACAGGCAGACATCCAACAAGGGAACCGACATGAGTAAAGCAGACGAACTCGCCGCCAGACTCAAGCAGACACGGCACACCCAGGCTGATGCGGCGCTGGAAATCGATTGCTGGCCTGCTCAGGTGTACGACTTGTACCACCGTATCGAAACCTGGCTACAGCCAGTCACCGAAGTAGGACTGAAGATTCGGCGAAATCCTACGCACGTTTGCGAAAGTTCGCCCGATGGCGAAAGCCACGACTACGCCATCGACCAGTTGGTGATCGAAGCGAACCATCACAGTTTGATGTTCGATCCGATTGCGCGGTTTACCGAGGACGGTTGTGGACGTGTCGAGATCAAGGTACCGGGGCGCGATCAGTCGTTGCTGCGCACGGTTGACGAGCATGGTGAGAGTCACTGGTGGTTGCAGACCATCGAGACCGGCCAGGAGCTGGATGCGATTGCGCTGACGGAAAACAATCTGCTGCAAGTGGTGCAGCAAGGGCTGGGCCTGTAACGGATCAGCCCTGACACACAACGTCGGACTGGATCAAAGGTGAGAACGTGTTTAACTTCGAACACGTCCTTTCCGTCCACCTCAGAGAAAAGTCCGACAGATGCCAACGATAAAAACCACGATCCTGCTCGGTGCACTGCTTGCGTTACCTTTTGCCGCTCAGGCCGCCGAGCCGCCTACTCACCTCGACAGCATCCAGCAACAAGGCCAGTTGCGCGTCTGCACCACCGGCGACTACAAGCCCTACACCTTCAAGCGCAGCGATGGCGATTTCGAAGGCATCGACATCAGCATGGCCCGCTCACTGGCCGACAGTCTCGGCGTCAAGGTGCAATGGGTGCAGACCACCTGGAAAACCCTGATGCCCGACATGCAGGCCGGCAAATGCGACATTGGCATGGGCGGCATCTCGGTCACGCTCGATCGGCAGAAAAAGGCCTACTTCAGCAACACCCTCGACACCGACGGCAAGATCCCGCTGGTGCGCTGCGCCGACCAGTCCAAATACCAGACCATCGACCAGATCAACCAGCCCAACGTGCGCTTGGTCGAACCGGCCGGCGGCACCAACGAAGCTTTCGTTCACGCCTTCCTGCCCAGAGCGCAACTGGCCCTGCACGACAACGTGACGATCTTCCAGCAACTGCTCGACAACAAGGCCGACGTGATGATCACCGACGCCTCGGAAGCGCTGTATCAGCAGAAACTCAAACCCGGTTTATGCGCGGTGAATCCGCATCAATACATGCAATACGGCGAGAAGGCTTACTTGCTGCCGCGCGACGACATCAGTTGGAAACTGTATGTCGATCAGTGGCTGCATTTGAGCAAGGTCACTGGCAAGTATCAGCAGACGTTGAGCGAGTGGATTGCGGTGCCGGCGCAGTAACTGCTAATCGTCGTGCAGCATGCCGGAGCTGGATTAAGGCTGCTGCCGATGCTTTTGCGGCGCAATTCAGGGCGTGGGCTTTATGGCTTTCCGGCGATGCACAATCGTCGGAGAAGCAAGTCCCTGCAAGAGCCCCTCAGTGTAAAACCGTACCAATCCTTGACCGATTTTCCGACCACCATATCCCTGTGACTATGCCGGTGATGTCATCAACTTTCACCTGCCCCATGAATCGACTGTCATTGCTGCTATCGCGGTTGTCGCCGAGCAGATAGACATGATTCTTTTCGACCAGCGTTGGCGCAGTTTGCATATAGCGAGGGTCCTTCACTCGCTCTCGCGGAGCAAAAAACAGCCCCAGGTTTTCCCCATTGCGAATGACCTCCCCGTCGACTATCGACAAGGTATCGCCCCCCACAGCCGCAACGCGTTTGACCGCCTCGGAACCGTTATAGCGATAGACCACAATGTCTCCGACCTGCGGCGAGCCGATGCGCAGTTTGGTGACGATGTAATCGCCAATAGATAGAGTCGGAACCATCGAACCGGAAGGTATAAAGTAAGTTTTGAATCCCAACGTTGCGGCTCTCAACGGCCCCAGCAATACAAGCGTGATGACGATAAGAATTGCCACATAAAGCACATGGAATCGAATGCCAGGGCTACCCACCGAAGTGTCGTTTCTGCGCGCCAGCATCGCCGCCACAGTCGCAGACCCCAGTTTCACTAGTACGGCGAACACGACCACAGCATATAGCCCTATCGGCGTAGTCGTTAATCCGCACACACCCATCAGAACAACGCCGATATAAAGCAGCGCGGCTATGCGCATCGCCCATTTGACCTGACCGACGTAGACCAGCCCCCAGCCGGCCACCAGACAGGACATGACGAACGCTTGCAGTGGGCGCTTTGGCGAGGTGGCTTCCATGACGGACTGATCCTGAAAAAAAACGGATGCTACTTAATTGCCACTACTCAGTCCAGTTGTCCAACTGACGTCAGTGTCGGTGCAACGTCAACCAAAGATCCGCCGATCAGCCGGAGCGTCCGCGTCCGGCCTGAACAGATAACGCCGCTGTACGGATCATTGCCTGTCCGTAATCCTGATAAACTCTTGCGCCTTCGCCTTCTTGATCCAGATTCCTTACATGTCCCTACAACCCGCCCCACTCTCCCGCCGTTTTTCCGTCGCCCCGATGATGGATTGGACGGACCGCCATTGCCGTTTCTTCCTACGCCTCCTGTCGAAGAACGCCCTGCTCTACACCGAAATGGTCACCACCGGCGCTCTGCTCAACGGCGATTACGAACGTTTCCTCCGTCACAACGAGGCCGAGCACCCGCTCGCGCTGCAACTCGGCGGTAGCGTTCCGCTTGATCTGGCCGCCTGCGCGCGCATGGCGCAGGAGCACGGTTACGACGAGGTGAACCTGAACGTCGGCTGCCCGAGTGATCGTGTGCAAAACAACATGATCGGCGCGTGCCTGATGGGGCATCCGCAGTTGGTGGCCGATTGTGTGAAGGCGATGCGTGATGCGGTGTCGATTCCGGTGACGGTGAAGCACCGGATCGGCATCAACGGGCGCGACAGTTATGCCGAGCTGTGCGATTTCGTCGGCACAGTGCGGGATGCCGGGTGCACGAGTTTTACCGTGCATGCGCGGATTGCGATTCTCGAAGGGTTGTCGCCGAAGGAGAATCGCGACATTCCGCCGTTGCGCTATGACGTGGCGGCGCAGTTGAAGGCGGATTTTCCTGAACTGGAGATCGTGCTGAACGGCGGGATCAAGACCATGGAAGCCTGCCATGAGCATCTGCAAACGTTTGACGGCGTGATGCTCGGGCGTGAGGCTTATCACAATCCGTATTTGCTGGCGGATGTCGATCAGCAGTTGTTCGGTAGTTCGGCGCCAGTGATTAGCCGGGCGGAGGCGCTCGCACAGTTACGGCCGTATATCGCCGAGCATTTGCTGGCCGGTGGCGCGATGCATCACATCACGCGGCATGTGCTGGGCCTGGGCACCGGTTTCCCCGGGGCGCGCAAGTTTCGGCAGTTGTTGTCCGTGGATATTCACAAGGCCAAGGATCCGCTGGCGTTGCTGGATCAGGCGGCGGAGTTGCTTGAAGGGCGTTGATGCCCTCCCCTCATTCAGCCAGGCGGTGTGAGTCGCCTGGCTTGACGCCTCAAGCGGCCGCAGCCGCCGTCCAGTTCACCCAGCCAAACAGCCAAGTCGCCAGAATCAACAAACCAAAACCGATCCGGTACCACGCGAACGCGGCATAGCTGTGGTTGGCGATAAATTTCAGCAGGCCACGCACGGCGATCATCGCGAAGATGAACGCGGTGACAAAACCGAGGGCGAAGACTGGCAGGTCGTTGGGTTGGAAGAGGTCGCGGTATTTGTAGCCGGAATAAACGGCGGCGCCGACCATGGTCGGCATGGCGAGGAAGAACGAGAATTCGGTGGCGGCTTTGCGCGAGAGGCCGAAGAGCAGCCCGCCGATGATGGTCGAGCCGGAGCGCGAGGTGCCGGGAATCATCGCCAGGCATTGTACGAAACCGACTTTCAGTGCGTGAGACCAGCGCATGTCGTCGACATGTTCGACGCTGACTACATGGCTGCGGTGTTCGGCCCACAACATGACAATACCGCCCACAACCAGGGCGACCGCAACGGTGATCGGATTGAACAGATATTCATGAATCGCGTCGGCGAATAACACGCCGAGGATAACGGCGGGGAAAAACGCGATCAGCAGATTAAGGGTGAAACGTTGTGCGTTGCGCTCGCTGGGCAGGCCTTTGACAATCTCGAAGATCTTCGGACGAAACTCCCAGACCACAGCAAGAATGGCCCCCAGTTGAATAATGATGTTGAACGCCATCGCGCGCTCACCACCGAATTCGAGCAGGTCGGCGACAATAATCTGGTGGCCGGTACTCGAGATCGGCAAGAACTCGGTCAAGCCTTCTACCGCGCCCAATATCAACACCTGGAAAAGGGTCCAGAAATCCATTAATCCTCCGTCAGAGCACTCAGGGTGAGCGACCAGTCAATAACACTCGGGGTTGAGTATCTGAGTTACACAATTGGCGCATATGAAGATCAAAAGATCGCAGCCTTCGGCAGCTCCTGCATTTGAAATGCATTTCCCTGTAGGAGCTGCCGAAGGCTGCGATCTTTTGATTTCGAAGAATAGGTGTAACGGACTGCCACACTCAAGTCATGTTAGTAATCGTCGGCCGACGAACTAAACGGAAAAAATTTACTTCTATTACAACAAATATTTCAGTTCAGATATGAAGTGTGATCAACTTCACATATTGCCGACATGGCCAATCAATGGCAAAAGGACATAGACAAAGCCATCGCCACAAGCTCAAAATAGTGGCACCATTGCATATAGCCATCACTTACCCATTAGTTCACAAGCCCGAGGAAATCAACTAAAAGCCTGAAAAGCTTAGTTATTGTTAGAAAACTCGGGAGACACGTCTAAAATCCGCGTAAATGTTACCAATTGTCAGTCACAGATGAGAACCGGTGCTTTAACATCCCGATGTCAGCACCTAATTCGAGTCAACGCATGATGCTCTCAGGGAACTTGGCGACTAGAAGTCCGCGCCCGACAAATGATGAATCCGGTGTTCTTGCTCTGGGTCGTACCTTGGGTGTGGCTGATCGCTTTATAACGCTGATCGCAAAGCACGTGCAGTCCGAGATGGTCTTGGAAACAGGTGCTTTCAACGCTTCATATAAGCAGCAACGTTACATCGGTTCCTATCGCGCGATTTTCCTCGTCATCGATAATCCACAGACCCTCGAAGATAATCTGGCAGCGATCCAGAGCTTGCGCGAAGCAAACTTGAAGCCGCTTATTTGCGCGATCATTACCGGCCGTGGCGCTGTCAACAAGATCAAGTATTACCTCGCTGGCGCTGATGCCTGTATCAAGCTCAGCACATTGGGCGAGGACAGCGACGAGTTGCTGAAGGAGTTTTTCAACAGCGAAGACTGGCAGCGAGATATCAATCTGACACTTGATCCGACGCGGATCTGCCTGATGGACAGTCGGCGCAAACTCGATATCTCTTTTGCCGAGATGAAGATCCTCGAGGCCTTTGCGCAAACCGCCAATCACATTCTGAGCCATGATGAAATCGCCAGTATCATGGGCCTCAACGCCAATTTCTACGATCCTCGGGCACTGGAAAAATCAATCAGCCGCTTGCGTGGAAAAATCAAGGACATGTATGGTACGAACGCGATTCAGAGCATCCGCGGCTACGGCTATCGCCTGATGCGGGGTCTGATATCGACTGCCTGAGTCTCGGGCAGTCTTCCATTTTGCATACGAACGAAGGATCGTCTGATGCAGCCATATCGTTTCAATTGCACTTCATACTTATTAAAACTCAAGCACTTGAATGAGCACGGCGTCACGCCGCATAACAATAAAACTCCATAACATAGCAGCAGATCGAGTGGAATTTATCGACGGCCATTTTCGGCCCGAACCCTGCCTACGATTACTTCCGAGGAAGTCATTGCTCGCCTGCCGATTTATCTTTTAGCCAATTTTGGTGTGTATTTAGGAGAGAGACATGGAAACGAGTACAACCCTCCCCAGAAAATATTTTGTTGTTGTGACGCACAGCACAACGTCGCAACGCGAACTGGAAAGCATTTTGTCCAGTGAGCGTTTCAATTCGTTTGGCACGTCGCAGGCACAAATGTTTGTTGAAGGTGTTGCTTCGCCCTCTTCCGCCCCGATGGTCATGGAGTTCAGTTACCCAAGCCTCAGTCGAAAAAATGTTGCGCGCAGTATCGAACACGATACTCAACGCATACTGGCCACGCTTGAAAATGAATGGCGGGCTGCGCAAACAGACAATCCGTTCCAAAGCTTCCCGACGACCACTGCAGAACGAGCCCATATCTCGAATGTCAGTGAGAGTACTGAGTCCGGCAGCGACACCTGGCATCTTGATGATGAACAGGGTGTATTGCTCAAGGACACCATTGCGATCAGCCTGACTGGTCTGGAAACCGCTCTGGTCAGAAAAATGCTGAGCCATGAAGAGCGTGTGGTCAGTCGCGATGACCTGATCATCAGTATTGGCCGGGAACCCGAGCAATACCGCGGTCTGGAGATGTGCTTGAGCCGCTTGCAGGACAAGTTCAAAAGCGCGAGTAATGGTGAGCGATTGTTCCGTGCCGTAAGAAATCGCGGATATTGCCTGATCCAGGAAGTCGTCGCGTAATCACAGGCGACACTCAAACCGAGACAAACAGATATAAAGTGCGACTACAACAACAAGAAGAGCACTCTGTTTGGTTTTCTCTCCCTGATTCGATAAAAGCTTCCTGCCTCCACCCTTCAACAGTAACAAATACGCCCCCTTCTTTTCATCCCCCGCTCTACGACCTTTTCTAACAGCCATCTATTTAATTATTAAAAGTTGGCACTGTGCCATCTTGTTAGAACTCGTCAGACACCATTCCCGGCAATAACTTAGTCTATTGGCTGACGACAGTTCGGCTCTCGATGTTGTTACCTCAAGACACTCGCTAAAACAAGAACAATAAGTCTGCATAACAACTCGGCTTTCAACTGTTGAAACCTGAATGGACGTCTTTTGGGGATATCGTATGGATCTTTCTCTCAGTATCAATCGAAGCACGGGCCTCAAGGGACTGACCTTTTGGGGCCAATGGGCGCTGGCACAGGCTTTCGTTGTGACGCTGCTGTTCATCCTCGCTGAACAGCACACCGGCACCGTCGCGTTCTACTACCGAATGTGCGCCACCCTCGCCGTCCTGGCCTCGGTGCCGGCTTACACATTCAGCGGCGTTTATCGCAAACGCGACAACTACCTGACCGGCCTCGGCCGCTTGTTCATGGGCTGGTCGATGACCATGGCCGCGCTGGCGTGCATCGCCTTTGTCTGCCAGGCCGATGAGCTGTTTTCCCGCCAGGTAATTCTGAGCTGGGCGGTGTATGGCTTCCTCGGTCAGGCGTTCCTCTACGCGCCGCTGCATGCGTTTTCCAAGTACTACCAGCGTTCGCGTAAAAGCGAACACCGGACGCTGATTGTCGGCACCGGCGAACTGGCGCTGGGCCTGGCGAAAAAGCTCAGCCAGCTGGAAAACCTGCCGCTGATTGGCCTGGTCAGTAACGGTGACAAACCGGTCCTCACGTCCGACGCACCGCGTGTCGTTGGCGCTCAGGACGAGTTGCTCGAACTGATCGAGGCCCACGACATCCGCCGCCTCTACATCACCCTGCCGCTGTGCGAAGCCGCGAAAATCGAAGCGATGTATGTCGATTTGCTCGGCGCCAACGTCGATGTCGTGTGGGTGCCGGACTTGAACAGCCTGACCCTGCTCAACCACTCGGTGAAAGTCGTGGACGGTTTGCCGGCGATCTACTTGAACGAGAGCCCGCTGACCAGCCGCCCGACCGCTGCGCTGAGCAAAAGTCTGGTTGAGAAAACCGTCGCATTCCTGGCGATCATTGCCCTCAGTCCGCTGCTGTTGATCATCGCTCTCGCGGTAAAACTCAACTCGCCCGGCCCGGTGTTTTTCAAGCAGGACCGCCATGGCTGGAACGGCAAGGTGATCAAGGTCTGGAAATTCCGCTCGATGCGTGTCCACGATGACCGCGAAGTGAAACAGGCCAGCCGTAATGACTCGCGCATTACCGCAGTAGGCCGCTTTATCCGCCGCACTTCGCTGGATGAGTTGCCGCAACTGTTCAACGTGTTGCAGGGGCATATGGCACTGGTAGGTCCGCGACCGCATGCGGTGGCGCACAACAATTACTACTCGGGCAAGATCCTCGCTTACATGGCGCGTCACCGAATCAAACCGGGCATCACTGGCCTGGCGCAGATCAGCGGCTGCCGGGGTGAGACCGATACCATCGACAAGATGCAGAAGCGTGTCGAGATTGACCTGCAGTACATCAACAGCTGGTCGTTGTGGCTGGATCTGAAGATCCTGGTGAAGACGCCGTTTACGTTGTTGTCGAAGGACATTTACTGAGGTTCAGTGCTTCAGATCGCAAGGGGACGAAAGTCCCCTTTTTTGTGCGCGGGATTTGGGTAACCGGTATGGATTACAGGCTCACTCCCACAGGGATTCGGGTGATGACCAGGATTTGTGGCGTGATGTCGATTTACTGTGGGAGCGAGCCTGCCCGCGAAAGCGCTGGGTCAGATGATGAAGATGGTGGATGTGCCGGCGCCTTCGCGGGCAAGCCCGCTCCCACAGGGAGTTTGGGTGATGACCAGGATGTGTGGCGTGATGCCGTCCAAGTGTGGGAGCGAGCCTGCTCGCGAAAGCGCTGGGTCAGATGATGAAGATGGTGGATGTGCCGGCGCCTTCGCGGGCAAGCCCGCTCCCACAGGGAG
>NZ_JBSICA010000049.1:0-23519 GCF_058245595.1 Pseudomonas sp. UF-293
ACCGGCACCGCAACTGTTCCTGCGCCATCCGATGACGTTTACAAAGACGCCGGTTCCGTCCAGGCGACGATCACCAGTGCCACTGGTGGTAACTTCGAGAACCTGGTGCCGAGTACTGCTCCGGCCGTGACGACAGTCACCGACACCATCGATACCTCGACCGTCAGATTGACCGCCGATACTTCGGTGGCTGAAGGCGGTACCGTGACTTACACCGCCACCGTCGGCGCGCCAGTCACCGGCTCGCCTGTGGTTGTAACTCTGGCCAATGGTCAGACCATAACCATCGGCGTCGGTCAGACTACCGGCACTGCAACCGCTGTTGCTTCGAACGATGCACTGACCGGCCACGCTCCGATCACCAACTCGATCACTGGCGCAACCGGTGGCAACTTCGAAAACCTCGTCGCCGACAAGACCCCGGTCAGCACCACCGTGACCGACACCGTCGACACCACCAGCCTGTCCCTGTCGGCGACCGGTTCCGTGGCCGAAGGTGGCCAGATTACGTACACCGCGACATTGACCAACGCCGCTGGCTCACCTGTGACCGTGACCTTGTCGAACGGCGCCGTAATCACCATCAAGGCTGGCGAAACCACCGGCACCGCAACTGTTCCGGCACCGTCCGACGACGTCTATAAAGATGCCGGCTCTGTGCAGGCAACGATCACCAGTGCCACTGGTGGCAACTTCGAGAACCTGGTGCCGAGCACTGCTCCAGCCGTCACGACAGTCACCGACACCATCGACACTTCGACCGTCAAACTGACTGCTGATACTTCAGTGGCCGAAGGCGGTACCGTGACTTACACCGCCACCGTCGGCGCGCCAGTCACCGGCTCGCCTGTGGTCGTGACTCTGGCCAACGGCCAGACCATAACCATCGGCGTCGGTCAGACTACCGGCACTGCAACCGCTGTTGCTTCGAACGATGCACTGACCGGCCACGCTCCGATCACCAACTCGATCACTGGCGCAACCGGTGGCAACTTCGAAAACCTCGTCGCCGACAAGACCCCGGTCAGCACCACCGTGACCGACACCGTCGACACCACCAGCCTGTCCCTGTCGGCGACCGGTTCCGTGGCCGAAGGTGGCCAGATCACTTACACCGCGACCCTGACCAACGCCGCTGGCTCGCCTGTAACCGTGACCCTGTCGAACGGTGCGGTGATCACCATCAAAGCGGGCGAAACCACCGGCACCGTGAACGTTCCAGCGCCAGCTGACGACGTCTACAAAGACGCCGGCACCGTGCAGGCGACCATCAGCAGCGCCACCGGAGGCAGCTTCGAAAAACTGGTACCGAGCACCACGCCAGCGGTGACCAGCGTCACCGACACAGTCGACACCACAACCGTCAGCATCACCGGCAGCAGCTCGGTGACCGAAGGCCAGACCGCCAGCTATACCGTCAGCCTCAATCACCCGGCGCAGACCGAAGTGACCCTGAAAATCGTCTACAGCGGCACTGCTGCCGACGGTTCGGACTTCACCGGCGTGTACACCGTGAAGATCCCGGCTGGCGCCAGCAGCGCGCAGTTCAACGTCGCCACCCTCGATGACAAGATCACCGAAGGCACCGAGAACTTCGTGGTCAAGATCGATTCGGCTACCGGCGGCAACTTCGAGAACCTCGCGGTCAGCAGCACCAACGGCAGCGTCAGCACCTCGATCATCGACAACGACGCACCACCGGTGCTCGATCTGGATGCCAACAACTCCAGCGGCGCGACCGGTGCCGATTACAAAGTGACGTTCACCGAGAACACCCCGGGCGCCGGCGTGTCGATCGCTGACACCGACCTCAGCATCACCGACCCGGACAGCACCATGCTCACCGGTGCCACCGTGGTGCTGACCAACCGTCAGGACGGCGATGCGCTGAATCTGGGCAACAGCGTCAACGGCATCACCATCAATGCCAACAGCACCAACGGCACGGTGACCCTGACCCTCTCGGGTAACGCGACCCTGGCCGACTACATGCAGGCCATCAAGAACATCAGCTTCACCAACAGCAGCGAAAACCCGAGCACCGTGCCGCGCATCATCACCGTGACGGTGACCGATGGCGGCAACTACTCGAACACCGCGACGACCACGGTCAACGTGGTGGCGGTCAACGATGCACCGGTCGCCGCGCCGAGTAATGTCACCGGCACCGAAGACACGCCGCTGGTGCTCGGCTGGTCGACCTTCGGCGTCAGCGATGTCGATAGTCCGGCGAGCAGCCTCGGTATCAAGATCACGCAGCTGCCGGGCGAGGGCAAACTGCAGTATCTGGACGGCTCGACCTGGAAGGATGTTGCCAACAACCAGACCTTCAGCAAGGCCGACATCGACGCCGGCAAGCTGCGCTTCCTGCCGGATGCCAACGAGTCGGGGACCAATGGTTACGGCGGCACCGGCCTGGGCAACAATCAGGCGGACTACGCGCAGATCAAGTTCCAGCCTACCGATGGCCAAGCGCTGGGCAGCACCGGCACAGTGAAGATCGACATCACGCCAGTGGCGGATGCGCCGACCGTGGCCGTGGCTGATAGCAGCGTTAAATCCACTGGCCTGATCAAGGAAGTCTGGACCGGTCTGTCGGGTCTGGGCACTGACGGCAGCGGCGCGAACTCGACCACCCTGAAAAACGTCATCGACGCGGCCGGCAAACCGAACTCCAGCGGCAACGTCACTAACGTGCAGTCTGACGGCAGTGTCGCCGCCGGTACGGCGTCGAAAACCTCTGGCCTGATCTACCTGGAAGCCGGCAAGACCTACACCTTCAGCGGCGTGGCCGATGACAGCCTGCTGATTACCATCGGCGGCAAGAGTGTGGCTTCCGGTACCTGGGGCGCGGGCGGTGCGATCAATGGTTCGTTTACCCCGACTACCAGCGGTTACTACACCCTCGACATCTACCACCACAACCAGAGCGGCCCGGGCAGCTACGACGTCAACCTGTCGGTCAACGGCGGCACGCCGATCGACCTCAGCAATGCCGGCGTGCCGATCTACACCGGTGTGCAGGACCTGATCAACTCGGGCGTCACCGTCTCCGATCTGCACGGCACCAACGGCGAAGGCTATTACGACGGCTACAAGCTCAACACCGGCGCCGAAGGCACCACGGTGAAACTGTCGGCGATCAGCACCGCGCTGACCGACACCGACGGCTCGGAAACCCTGAGCGTGAAGATCAGCGGTGCGCCGGTCGGTTCGGTGCTCAGCGATGGCGCCGGTCATACCTTCACCGTTACCGCGAGCAATGGCGAAGCCAACGTCACCGGCTGGAACCTCGGTTCTCTGACCGTGACTCCGCCGACCTACTACAACGGCCAGTTCAACCTGACCGTGACTTCGACATCCACCGAACAGGTCGGCGGGTCGGCAAGCAGCACCGCGACCATTCCGGTCACCGTGGTGCCTGCGGTGTACAACGCGGTCACCGCCACCTCGGGTGATGACAACGTCACCGGCACCGACGCCAACGACATCATCGTCGCTGACATCGGCGGCCTGACCGTGGTGCCGGGCACCAACTACAACATTGCGTTCATGGTCGACAGCTCGGGCAGCATGAGCACCTCGTCGCTGAACGCTGCGAAAGACTCGCTGACCTCGGTGTTCAACAGCCTCAAGCAAAGCCTGGGCGGCAGCAACTCGGGTACGGTGAACATCTTCCTGGTGGACTTCGATACCCAGGTCAACAAGTCGGTGTCGGTGAATCTCAACGACCCGAATGCGCTGACCTTGCTCAAAGCAGTGCTGAACTCGATGGGCTCTGGCGGCGGTACCAACTACGAAGACGTGTTCAAGACCACGGCCAACTGGTTCCAGAGTGCCGATGCGGTCGCCAACACCGGGGCGAAGAACCTCACGTACTTCATCACCGACGGCCAGCCGACTTACTATCAGACCGGCGAGCAGACCAACCCGACGCTGTATGGCAACGTGAAACTCGACAGCGTGGTGAACACCAGCAACTACAAGCAGGGCGACACGTTCAGCACCTACATCGACAACTCGCACTACCTGACCATCAACAGTGCCGGCAGCGTTGTGCTGCAAACCTACAACTCGTGGTGGGGCTGGAGCAGCGAAACCCTGGGCACGATTCACGCGCAGGGCGACGGTACTTATGAACTGTCGAACCTCGCGGGTACCGGCAACAGCACCAACTCGTCGACGACCAGCAACTCGACCAGCGGCTTTGCCTTGTTGAGCGGATTGTCGAGCGTCGAAGCCATTGGTCTGAACAACGACGTCAGCCTCAACGACCTCAAGCCGTACGATTCGGACAAAACGCCGCAAACCAACATCGATCCGAAGGATCTGGCCAACTCGATCATCGGCCATACCGAAGCGACGATGCCGGGTAACGACACCGTCAATGGTGGCGAAGGCAACGACATCCTGTTCGGCGATCTGGTCAGCTTCAACGGCATTGCCGGCGAGGGTTACCAGGCGATGCAGGCGTTCGTCGCCAAAGAGACCGGCGTCGATGTCAGCAAGGTCACCACCAGTAATGTGCACCAGTACATCACCGAGCACTATCAGGCGTTCGATGTGTCCGGTGCGCACGATGGCAACGACACGCTGCTCGGTGGCGCAGGCAATGACATCCTGTTCGGCTCGGGCGGCAACGACCTGCTCGACGGCGGCAAAGGCAATGACATCCTGCTCGGCGGCACCGGCAACGACACGCTGATCGGCGGTCAGGGCAACGACATCCTCATCGGCGGTTCCGGTGGCGACACCTTCGTCTGGAAATCGGGCGACACCGGTAACGACGTGATCAAGGATTTCAAAGCCAGCGAAGGCGACCGCATCGACCTGCGCGACCTGTTGCAGGGCGAGACCGGCAGCACGATCGATAACTTCCTGAAGATCACCACGGTGGATGGCACGTCGTCGCTGCAAGTCAGCTCGGCGGGCAAATTCAACTCGGGCGATGCCGCTGCGGCCACGCCAGACGTGACGATCAAACTGGAAGGCAACAACTGGGCGAGCGCCAACCTGCACAACCTGATTGCCGGCAGCGACCCGACCATCAAGGTCGATCACAACAACAGCTGAGGCTGAAACAACGACGGCCGCCTCCTGTGAGGCGGCCGTCGCGTTTGCGGGCAATGCAGCGGTGACGATTTAATCGTCGCCCCGCATACTGACGCGCAGTTGGCTATGCTGCTGACAGCATGACGCTGTTCATTTGTGAGGGATGCTCAATGTTTTACGTGCAACGCGATGCGCAGGGCCAGTTGATTCGCGTGGAAGCTGCGGCGTACGCCGAGGCCACGGAAACGCTGCCCGCCGACAACCATGAGATTCAGGCGTGGTACGCCAACGAAGCCGTGGAAAACAGCCTCAAACAGCTCAAGCAGAGCGACTTTGAAATGATTCGGGTACTCGACGACCTGATTCAGGTGCTGACCCAGAAAGGCGTGATCCGCGTCACCGACCTGCCGGCGGCGGCCCAGGCCAAACTGATGGACCGCACCCAGGCGCGTGAAGCGCTGGGCGGGTTGAGCCAATTGATCGATGAGGATGAGGGTGGGTTGATCTGATTCTGGATCTTCACCGACTGGACTGGCCCTTTCGCGAGCAGGCTCGTTCCCACACTGGAATGCATTTCAAATGTGGGAGCGAGCCTGCTCGCGAAGGCGGCATCACTGAAGACAAGTCACTTCCAGGGCTTCGGCTCACCGAGCAACTGCCCCTGCACGCCATACAAGCCCATCTCGCGAATCACTGACAGCTCCCCTTCAGTCTCGACCCGTTCGGCAATCAGCGGCAGATCGATGCTGTGCGCGGCGCGCTGGATCGCTTCGATGAACAGACGCTTGTCGCTCTCCTGATCGATCGCGCGGATGTAGCTGCCATCGATCTTCAAGTACGCCAGGCCCAACCGCGCCAGGTTGCCGATCATGCTGAAGCGCCCGCCGAAGCGCTGCAGACTCAGCGAGAAGCCAAGCTCGCGCAGGCGTCGGGTCAACTGCTCCAGCACCGCCTGTTCAGGCAATTGCTCCTCGCCGATCTCCAGGGTCAGACGCGCGCCGAGATTGGAATGCGCGCGCAGAATCTCGAAGACTTTGTTCAACGCCTGCGGGTCGGCCAGCGTCGCCGAGGACAGGTTCAGCGCCAGTGAATCCTCGTGCCCTTTCATCTGTTCCAGCACGCGTTCGAGCATCAGCCGGTCAAGCCGCGCGGTCCAGCCGAAGCGCTCCAGCCACGGCAGGAAACGTCCGGCGGGAATGGTCTGGCCCTGCTCGTCGAGCAGACGCGACAGCACCTTGTAATGCAGCACCAGTTGCGTGTCCTGCGCCGCAACCACCGGCTGGAAATACAACTCGAAACGCTGCTGACTCAAGGCCTGATCCAGCAGTCGATGCCAAGCGTGATGGTCGTCACCGACCTCCGCCACCAGACTCTGATCGATGCACGCCCAATTCTGCTCACCCTGCCCTTCGGCCTGTGCGAGCGCCTGATCGCCCAGTGTCAGCACCGCTTGCGGGGAGTCACCGTGGGCAAACGGCGCCAGCCCGATCGAAGCCACCGCCGGCACATCGGTCGCGCCAGTGGCATGCAGGCTGCTCAAGGCGTTGTCGAGATTCTGCGCCAACTGCAACGCTTCCTCGCGCACCAGCCCGGGGGCGAGCACAGCGAATTCACCGCCGCGAATACGCGTGACCAAGTCCTGGGTTTGTGGATATCTGGCGCACTCGCGGGTCAGTTGCTCACCGACGGCCTTGAGCAACTGGTCGGTACGCTGGCCGCCGAGTCGCTGGTTGAGCCCGGCGAGGTCCTTGACCCGCAACAGCAGCAGGTAACCGGAACTGGCCTGCTCCGGGTTGCTCACGCGGTTGTTCAATTGCATTTCGAAATAGCGGCGGTTGGCCAGGCCGGTGAGGTTGTCCTGATAGGACTCGGTACGCAATTTTTCGCTGCGCTCGGCCTGCTCCTGGAACAGCGTCTTGAGCTTCTCGACCATCTGATTCATCGCCTGCACCACGCGACGCAATTCAGGCGTGCGCGGCAGGTCCGGCAGGCTGAGAAACTCGCGGCGGGCAATCGCATGGGACTGCTGGACCATGTAATCGAGGGGCTTCAACTGCCGACGCAGCAACAGCGCGCCGAGCACCGCACTCAGTGCGCCGCAGATCAGCAACCAGCCAAGGCTACCCAGCGCGCTCTGCCACAGCTTGGCCACGGCGAACATCGGATGGCTGACGACCTCGACCCGAGCCGCCTGCTCCCAGCCACGGCTGACCAGCGCATCGCCACCCGCCGGCTCCAGGCCGATCAGTTTGACGAACCAATCCGGCACGTTGCTCACCGCCGGGGTACCGCTGCGCTCGACGATGGTCTGCTCGGTCTTCACGTCGACCACCCGGATGCTTGCGTAATAGCCGCTGTCGAAAATCGAACTGACCAGCAGCTCGACCATCGCGGGGTCGTCGATATTCGGCGTCAGCGACAACGCCAGCGCCGTCGCCGCGTCCTGCGCGTGGGAGCGCAGCTGGTTGACGTACTGGGTGCGCGAGCTCTCCAGGCTGACCATGAAGCTGCCGGTGAAGGCCACGACCAGGAACAGACAGATAGCGATCAACAGCTGTTTGAACAAAGACATCTGAGCGCGTGCTCCTAGTTAGTCGTCTCGACCGGAAAACCTTCGGCCTGCATTTTTTTCAGCACATCCTGCCAGCGCGACAGGCGTTTGGTGTCGCCGACCTTTTTATTGCCCTTGGCGCCGGGCAAATACAGGCCTTCGGCATTGAAAGAGTAGACCGGCAGCAAATCGGTCCGCTGCGCCGCCGGCTGGATCGGATCGATCAGGCTGTCGAGCACCAGCGGCATGGCATCGGGGGTCGCATAGTACGTCAACACCATGTGCGCGCGGTTCTGGCGCAGCGCCTTGACGTAGGTGATGCGCAGCTTGTCACTGGATACGCCGAGATGGCGCAGGCTGAAATACTTGGCGATGGCATAGTCTTCGCAGTCACCGGCGCCCTTCCACAGCGCTTCGATCGGGGTTTCCCAATAATCCACTTCGCGCCACAGATCGATGTCTTCGACGTAACGCACCTGCTTGTTGAAAAACAGGTTCACCACTTTGAGCTTGTCCATCTCACTGGCCTGCTTCTGCGTCGCCAGCAGATTCTGCCAGGCGTCGATGCGCTGCTGCCCGGCGCCCAGCGGCCCATAAAGAGCCGTGGCCTTGCGGCTGATCGCGGAAAAATCCCAATCGGCGTGCAGACCGCCCAGCATGACGCCGGCCAGCAGCAATGCGCAGCCAAGCCAGCGCAGGGTCCGAGGGATCGCGAAACGTACCGCCACTGCAGGTTTCCAGAAGGACAGAAAGGAAGCGTTTGATGGTGAAGCTTAGCCCGGCAAAAAACAATGGCACCGTGAGATCATCGAAGACCCGCTAGACTTGAGATTGCCGCGCAACGTTTTACAAGGTTTGACAACCTGTAGAGCAATCACTAGTGTCATTTGGATCCAAATATTGCGACCTACAGGGTGTGTTGTCGTGACTCAGAAGCCCAAACCGCTGCACAGCATCAAAGTCGAAGGACCGATTCCTGCGCATTTGGCCCGGTCGGTGATTGAAGAAACCCTGCGCTCGGCCATTCTCGATGGACGCCTGCCCTGTGGCACTGCGCTGCGCCAGCAGGATCTGGCCGATCTGTTCGGGGTCAGCCGCATGCCGGTGCGCGAAGCCTTGCGCCAGCTCGAAGCGCAGGAGCTGCTTAGCGTCACCACGCACAAAGGGGCCGTGGTCGCCCCGCTGATTCAGGGTGATGCCGCTGAAACCTACGAGTTGCGCATTCTGCTCGAATCCGAGGCATTACGGCAGTCCATTCCGCTGCTGACTGAGGCCGAGCATCAACTCGCCGCTGGCTACATCGACGAACTGGAAGCGCAACACGACTACAACGAAATCGGCCGCCTCAACCGTCTGTTCCACATGGCCTTGTACAGCAAGGCGCCCAATCAGCGACTGCTGCGCCTGGTGGAGGACGGCTTGAACGAAGAAGAACGTTTTCTGCGTTTCAATCTGGAAGCGATGGGCCTGGGCAAGCTGTCTCAGGACGACCACCGTGCCATGCTTCAGGCCGTGATCGAGCGGGACATCCCGCGCTCGCTCGAAATGCTGGAGCAGCACCTCAACCGTGGCGTTGAAGTCATCACCCGCTACCTCGCGACTCCCGCCGCACAGAAGCGTCACACCGCACGCTGATATCTTGTACGTCGAATAATCCCCTTACAAATCTGCGCGACCGCTCTGCTGCCGGCCCTGGCAGCGGATCGGCGTGCCCGCTGGTGCCCGCCCCGGCCCTGCCGACGCATTTCTGCTGCCCGCCGATGACCAATCGGTAATAGCCGTGACGGCAATTTACCCGCACTCTTCAAGCGCCAACCCTATAGAACGGGGACGCGCCGCCCTGACGGCACAGTCCCCGCAACAGGAACCTACGGAAGGAGCCTTGTCACGGGAAACAGGAAGTCATGGCGCCGGTCCCGGCCAACTTTCGTCCCCCTATGAATTCAGTAAATCCCCTTAGTTGAAAGTTGCTTCGAGTGAGGCATTCACTCTTGTTTATCAATTTTGGCCGTTATTAGCCGAAAGGAGTAACTACGCCTGGATAAAACTTGCCTGGAAAGTTTTATCGGCAACTCTCATATTCAAAAAACAGCCAACTTGAAATAATTGAAAATAAACTTGTTAATTGCTTTTGCCCTGTATTAGTTTTCTCTCGCCAGGTTTGAACTTCTCCGTTCAGCGCGGCATACCTGAAACACCATCGGCAGCAACCGTGGCGCCGCAATGGAGCCACATCGCAATCAAGTTTCGCCCGACCAACTTGCTATCAAACTTGTTCGACCGCTTACAGCAACTGAAAGAACCGTGCACTTCATATCACTGATAAAGGACATCATGATGCCCACTAAGCAGCAACTCGCCCTGAAGAAAGCCGAACTGAGTATTCACCCGATCTTTTCCGAGATTACTTCGTTATCGGTATTACGCCGTTTCATGGAAACCCATGTATTTGCTGTATGGGACTTCATGTCGCTGACCAAGCGCCTGCAACAGGAACTGACCTGCACGCGTTTACCCTGGTTGCCGCCGCGCGATCCTCACGCCGCTCGGCTGATCAACGAGATCGTGCTGGGCGAGGAATCGGATGATCGCCTCGATGCCGGCCACTACAGCCACTTCGAGTTGTACCTGGATGCGATGCGCGAGATCGGCGCGAGTACCACGGCGGTGGAGCGTTTCGTCACGTTGCAGCAGGAAGGCGTGAGCTACGACGTCGCGTTGCAGAGCATCGATGTCGACCCGGCAGCCGCACAGTTTGTCCGCGATACCTTGCGCATTGCCCTGGAGGCGCCGGGACACAGCGTTGCCGCCGCGTTCCTGCACGGTCGCGAGAGCGTCATTCCGACGATGTTCCAGCGCATCCTCGATGACTGGGGCATCGGCATCGAACAGGCACCGACCTTTCGCTACTACCTGCAACGGCATATCGAAGTCGACTCTGAAGACCATGGCCCCGCCGCCGAACAGCTGCTGGAGCGTCTGGTCGATGGCGATCCGCAGCGCGCAGCTGAAGTCTATGCCAGCGCCATCGCCGCCGTGGAAAGCCGCATCGCCCTGTGGGACGGCCTGCGCTTGAGCATGGGCGCAAAAGTTGCCGAGGTGGCCCAATGAACGCCGCCGACTATCAATCCTTCGCTGATGCCTGGGAAAGCCGCGCGACCATCCGCACTCGTCCGCGCCGGGTGCTCGAAGACGATCAGCGCCTGATCTACCCGCTCAGCCGCCAGCCGCTGGTGCTCAGCGAAACCTTCCTGCGTGAATGCCCGCAACAACGTGATTTCGCCCTGGTGCAGACGTTGTACAAATTCATCAACGACGTAGTGATTTTCGAGACCGAAATCGTCGACAAGACCGCGCGCAGCATCGCCAAGAATCGCTTTGCCGTGGCGTTCCCGTTCGCCTGTCGCTACGACGCGATGACCGTAGTGGTCGATGAGGATTACCACGCGCTGGTGGCCATGGACTTCATGCAGCAAACGGTCGCGCTGACCGGTATCGAGCCGATTCAGTTGCCTGACGAAATCGAACTGAGCCGGGCGATCCCCGCTGCCGTCGCGCTGGCCCCGGAACACCTGCGCAGCGCGGTGGAATTGATCTGCGTGGCGATCGCCGAAAACACCGTGACCGGTGATGTCGCCGCGTTCGCCCGCGACGATTCGGTCAAGCCGTCGATCAAAGGCCTGATGGCCGACCACTTGCTCGACGAGGGTCGCCACTCGAGTTTCTGGGCGCGGATGGTGCGCATCTATTGGCACACCGCCAGCGACACGGACCGCGAAACCATCGCGCAGATTCTGCCGGTGTTCATCGGCCATTACCTGACCAACGACATCCAGAAGTCCTTCGATTTGCGCTTGATCGACGCACTGCCGGTCAGCGACACCACGCGCCATTCACTGCGCGAAGAAATCGCCGGACTGGCCTTCCCGATCAATCGCCACCACCCGCTGGTGGGCAACATCGTCAGGTTTTTCCACAACAGCTCGCTGCTCGACACACCGTCCGTGCAGGACGCCCTGCGCGACTATCTGGTTTGAGGAGGCCGACATGAAACGTCTCGACATTTTGCTCACCGGCACCAGCCAGGCGATGACCGACCTGGCCCGGGAACTCGAACAGCACGGCCATGCACTGACCCGCAGCGGCGCGACACAAGCGGCGGTGGATCTGATCATCGACGATGGCTTTATCGGCGCTGGCGACTTCTGCGCGATCCCGCACCTGCACCTGCGCTTGGGTGTCGCCGCGCAAGGCCATGGCGGCCTGCCGACCCTCGACTTGCTGTGCTTTCTCGGCTCGTCGCTGATCAGCCGCGTACCGATTGGCAATGAGCCATCCGGCAACGGTCAGTCGCTACGCCTACGAGCGCTTGCCCATGTGGTCGACGAAGTGGCGTTGCTGGTCAGCCGCTTTTCCCGCGATGCCGATTATTTGCGCCACGCCCCGGCCCTCAAGGCGCCGGATTTCGAACGCCTGGAAGACCTGCTGTTTCTCGACAAGCTAGCGTACGTCCACCGTCTCAACGACACGGCACACCCGGCGCTGCTGGAGCAGGCGAAAATCCCGCTGATCGAGCGCCTGCAACAGAGCCTGATCGAACATGCCGAACGATCGGCGCTGCACCTCGGCGGACAGTCCATCGACTACCGCCAGTTGCACGCCCACAGCCGGGCGATTCAACGGCGATTGCTGCCATTGCTTGAGCAACATCCGCAGCCGTGGGTAGTCGGCGTCTGCCAAGGCAAAAGCCCGGCGCTGTTCGCCTCGATTCTGGCGATTCTCGGCAGCGGCGCGGTGTACTTGCCGCTGGAGCCCAGCCATCCATTGCCGCGTCAGCAATACATCCTGGAAAACGCCGGCGCGGTGCTGTTGCTTCACGATGGGCAGCAGGCGCTCAGCGAAACGATAGCGGGGCTGAATGTCAGTGGCATCGAGGCGACCGACGCGGACTTCAATCGACCGCTGATGCTGCACCGTCCCAAGCTCGATGCGCCGTGCATGGCGCTCTACACCTCGGGTACCACCGGGCATCCGAAAGGCGTGCTGCTCAGCCAGGCCAATCTCGCCCACTTCACCGCGTGGTACGCCGACTACGTGCAGTTGCGCGCCGAGAGTCGGGTGTTGCAGTTCTCATCGCTGAGCTTCGACTCATCGCTGATCGACATCTTCCCCAGCCTGCTCACCGGCGCCGAACTGGTGGTGCCCGACGACACCCAGCGGCGCGATCCTTTGCAGCTGGTGGCGCTGATTCGCCGGCGGCAACTGACCCACGCCTTCCTGCCACCGGCGCTGTTGAGCATCCTGCCGCTGGAGCAACTGGAGGGCGTGCAGGTGATGACCGGCGGCGATGTCTGCGAGCCGTTCGTCATCGAGCAACTGACCCGTCAAGGCGCCCTGCACAACCTGTATGGCCCGACCGAAGCCACCGTGCTGATCACCGCGCGCCAGCTCAAACCCGGGGACGGCAACCGCACGCTGGGAGGGCCGATCGCCAACAGTCGGGTGCTGATTCTCGACGACGATCTGCAACCGGTGCCCGATCAAACCGTCGGTGAACTGTTCATCGTCGGGCCTGGTGTCTGCCTCGGTTACCTGAACAATCCGCAGCAGACCGCCGAGCGCTATCTGAACCTGTCCTTGCCCGGGGGCGAGACCCTGCGCGCCTATCGCAGCGGCGATATGGCCAAGTGGGGCGAGCACGGTATCGAGCTGTGCGGGCGGCGCGACAATCAGGTGAAAATCCGTGGCTTTCGCGTTGAGCCGGAAGAGATCGAGCGCTGCCTGCGCGAGAGCCGCTTGTATCGGCAGATTGCCGTGGTCATCGACCGTCAGCGGCGCATTCTGGCGTTCCTCGCTCAGCCACAGACCGAGACTGCCCGCGACGAATTGAAGACGCATGCCCGGCAATTTCTGCCGGACTACATGCTGCCGGTGGCATGGACTGAGCTGGCGCAGATGCCGTTCGCCAGCAACGGCAAAGTCGATCGCAACGCGCTGCTTGCATTGCCGGTGACGGTGCAGGACAGCGCTGCGAAATGCCTGCCGGCCAATGCTGACGAAGCGCTGCTTCTGGAGATCTGGGCCGAATTGCTGGAGCTGCCGACCAGCGACATTTCCACTGACGAAAGCTTCTTCAATCTCGGCGGCCATTCGATCCTGCTGTCGCGGATGTTGCTGCGCTTGCGCGAGGAATTTGGCCGAAGCATTTCGATCAATCGCTTCATCGAACAGCCGACCATCAGCAAACTGGCGACGCTGGTGCGCGGCACCGGCGACAGCGCGGTACTCAGTGCCCAGGCCATGGCCGACTCTGAGCGTAAGCTGGATATCGAACCGCTGCCGATCAGCCGCATGGGCGATGTGCACAAGGTGATCGTCACCGGTGCCAACAGTTTTGTCGGCGTGCACATCGTCGAAGCGCTGCTCGGTTGGGGCGCCAGCGAAGTGGCCTGTCTGGTGCGCGACGGCGCCGGGCAAACGGCGGCGCAACGTTTCGCTCAGGCACTGCGCGAAAACCGTCTGGAGCACCTCGATCTCAGCCGTGTGCGGGTTTACGCAGCTGATATCAGTCGCTCGCAACTGGGCCTGGGCGATGACGATTACCAGCGCCTGGATCGCGAGTTCGGCGCGCTGGTGCACAACGCCGCCAACGTCAACCACGTACTCGATTACGAGTCGCTGGCCGCGGACAACGTCGAGCCGATCTTCGCCCTGCTGAAGTTGTGCGAAGGGCGGAGTAAAAAGGTCTTCAACTTTGTCTCGACCCTGTCGGCATCCAGCACCGTGGATGACGCCGGTCGAGTGCTGGAACTGCCCGCCGCCGCGACGCCGCCGATCTACATTCGCAACGGCTACAACCTGTCGAAGTGGGTCGGCGAACGCATCCTCGAAAGGGCGCGCGAGCAGGGTGTGCGGGTCAATCTGTATCGCCCCGGCAACATCAGCTTCAACAGCCTGAATGGCGTCTGCCAGCCGCACAAAAACCGTTTGATGCTGATGCTCAAGGGCTCGATCCAACTCGGCCAGGTGCCGGCCTTTGCGCTGAATTTCGACCTGATGCCGGTGGACTTTCTCGCCCGCTTCATCGCCTTTCATGCCAGCCGTTATTCAGCGGATCGCGCGGTGTTCAATCTGCACAATCCCGAGCCGCTGAGCTGGGATGCCTACGTCGCGTCGTTCCGCGAAACCGGCAGCGAATTTTCGCTGGTCAGCGTCGCCGATTGGCAACAGCAACTGAACCGGGTCGACGCCGACAACGCGCTGTTCGGCGTGCTCGGTTTCTACCTCAACGGCTTCGAAGAAGACATCGGCGACATCTCGCTGATCGGCCACGCCAACGCCGAGGCCGGCGTGCGGCAGATGGGCGCGCACTACCCACAGAAATCCCCGGCGCTGCTGCGTCGCGGCTGCGATTACCTGAAACAAATCAACTTCATCTGACTCATCCCAAAGGAGCAATACCATGAGCAATCTGCAACCAGACACCCTGATCAAAAACCCGCAAGGCTGCCACGTCGTGTCGTCGGTGGAAGTGCCAGCGGACGCGGCAAAAGTCTGGGCGATCGTTGGCGATTTCGCTGGCTTCGATCGATTCATTCCGGCGCTGTCGCACACCGAAATGACCGGCGAGGGCGTGTCTTCGCTGCGCAAGAAATTCTTCAAGGACGGCAACGTCGTGGTCGAACAACTCAACTCGCGCGATGAACCGGCGCAGCGCATGACCTGGACGACGATTTACAACACCTTGGGTGTGGCGAATCTGTGGGCGGCGATGCAGGTGGAGTCGCTGAGCGAAGGGAAGTCGCGAGCGACCTGGACGATCATTGCCGAACCGGCTGCGGGTGGGGATGAAGCATTACCGGGGTTCAGGGATTTCGTGCAGGGGTTTGCCGATGATGCGATGGGCAATGTGCTGAAGCTGTTTGTCTAAGGCTTTGGCTTTGCGGCGATCGTCAGACCGCTTTCGCGAGCAGGCTCGCTCCCACATTTGGATTGCATTTCCCTGTGGGAGCGAGCCTGCTCGCGAAGAACGATAACGCGGTCTGCAATCTGAACAATCAGATTTTGAAGCTGTCGACCAATTGCTTCAGGCGATTGGCCTGCTGCGACAACGCATCACAATCCTTCAACGTTTCATTGAGGTTGGCCACGCTCTGCTGGTTCAACAGGTTGATCTGGTTGACGTCGACGTTGAGGGTTTCCACCACCGCCGTCTGCTCTTCCGTCGCCGCTGCAACCGATTGGTTCATGCCGTCGATTTCGCCGATGCGCTGGGTCACGCTGACCAGACGCAGACCGGCCTGATTCGCCACTTCCACGCTTTGCTCGCTGGACGTCTGACTCGCGTTCATGGTGCTCACCGCTTCGCGCGAACCGACCTGCAGCGAGGTGATCATCTTGTGGATCTCTTCCGCCGATTCCTGGGTGCGATGCGCAAGGTTGCGCACCTCATCGGCAACCACGGCGAAACCACGTCCGGCTTCCCCGGCACGCGCAGCCTCGATGGCAGCGTTGAGCGCCAACAGATTGGTCTGCTGCGAGATGCCTTTGATCACATCGAGAATGTGGCCGATGTTATCGGTGCTCGCGTTCAAGGTTTCGATCTGCGTGCACGACAGGCTGATTTTCTGCGACAGCTCGGTCATCGCCTGGATGGTTTGCTCGACCACCTGACGACCATCATCGGCCTGCTCGGAAGCACCGCTGGCGTGCTGCGAAGCATCCGCCGCGTTGCGCGCGATCTCCTGAGTGGCAGCACCCAGCTGATTGATCGCCGCCGCGACGCTGTTGGTGCGCGCACTTTGCTCATCGGAACCGACGATCGAAGCGTTGGACGAAGCCATCACCCGTTGCGACAGGTCATGTACGTGACGGGTCGCCGACGACACTTCGGAAATAGAAGCGTGAATGCGCTCGACGAACTGGTTGAACGCACTGCCCAGTTCACCGAACTCGTCTTTGCTCTCGACCACCAGACGCCGGGTCAGATCGCCCTCGCCCTGGGCGATGTCTTTCATCGCGCGGCCCATGGTGGTCAGCGGACGCATCAACACGTTGATCAACAGGCTCAACAGCAACGCAATCGCCGCGACCGCGACAAACATGGCGATCAACGCCGAGGTGCGGAATTGGCTGAGTGCGGCGTAGGCCTTGTCGCGATCGATCGACAGACCGATGTACCACTGCGCATTCGGCAGATCGCTGACCGGGGTGAACGAGAGAATGCGCTCCTGACCGTTGAGCACGACGTTCTGGTTGCCCTTCTCGATGCGCACGCTGGTGTTCGGGTAGATGTCCTTGAGGTTTTTCATTACCTGATCTTTGTCCGGGCTGACGATCACCTGACCGTCGGCACTGACCAGAAATGCATGGCCGAGGCCACCGAAATCCACCGAGTTGATGATCTTCACCAGCGTTTCCAGGCTCAGGTCACCACCGACCACACCGAGCAGTTCTCCGTCCTTTTTCACTGGCATCGCGATGGTTACTACCAAGCCACCGACGGCCGCCATGTACGGCGGGGTCAGCATGGTTTTGTCAGCGGCCACTGCCTGCTTGTACCAAGGGCGCTGACGCGGATCGTAACCGTCCGGCATCTTCGCATCGGGACGCTGGGTGAAGACACCGTTGGCTTGCCCGACGTAGGTGAACTGGAAGTTCGACGTAAAGGCCGGCTGATCGACGAGGCCAGGAAAATCGGCATTTCTGCCTTGATGAGCAACGTTCTGCGCGAGGTTTTCCAGCACCAGAATCCGCCCGCTCATCCAGTTCTGCACGCTGCTGGCGGTCAGGTCACCGGCCTGCTGCACGGAAGACTGCAGGTTCTGGCGAATGGTGTTTCGCTGCAAGTAATCGTTGTAGAGCGTGAACAGCGCGAACGCCAGGACCACGACGCCCGAAGCGGCCAGGAGGATTTTATGGCTGAACTTGAGATTCATTTCATGGGACTTCTTATGCCAAAAGTGGGGATGCGTTCCGGTTGCAACATTCCATGTACAGCGCAGGCAGCGTTCTTCAGGCCGCTCTACTTTGGTGCACGCATTTCTCACCAGTCTGTCGGCCAGCGGCTGAGAAATCTTAGGGCTGCGTGAGAAATGGCCGGGTTTTGGACAGGTTTCCCGCCGAACGGCGTGCCAGAGCGGCTGCGAGGGAATTTTTTAGCAATGACATCGGAGCGGCAGTTGCAAAATCTGTAACCCTTGATGACAATGCGACTAATTATCATTTGTGACGTTCGGGCTGGCGTGGTCATGTCTTCACCTGAGTTGGTCGTACAGGCGCTTTACGGTAGTCATCACGGCTGGCTCAACGCTTGGCTGCGCGCAAGGCTGGGCAATGCGGCGGATGCGGCTGATTTGGCGCAGGACACTTTCCTGCGTCTGCTACAACGCACCGAACGTCTCGAACTGAAAGCGCCCCGAGCTTTCTTGCGAACCATCGCGCGCGGTCTGGTGATCGATCATTGGCGCCGCGAGGAAATCGAGCGGGCCTATCTGGAGACCATTGCTCACTTGCCTGAAGGCGAAGTACCTGACGCCGAATCCCGCGCGTTGGTGCTTGAACTGCTGGAAAGCATTGCGCGCATGCTTGAGGGACTGAAGCCAAAAGTGCGTCAGGCATTTCTGCTCGCGCAGTGCGAAGGGTTAACGCACAAACAGATCGCCGAGCAGTTGGGCGTGTCGGTACGTTCAGTGGAACGCTACGTCGCCGATGCGCTGTATCACTGCTATGTGTTGCGGTATGAAAGCTGATGCCTGTGGATAACCTCTCACTCGGTCGCCGCGTCGAACCGCGCCAACAGGTGGTCAAGCAAGCGATTCACTGGCTACTGCGGCTGCGCAACAACCACGGCAATTCGCGGTTGACTCGTCAATGCGAGCAATGGCGCGCCGAGCATCACGAACACGAAATCGCCTGGCAGCGGGTGCAGTCGCTGCAAGCCGAATTGAGCTCCAGTCTGCGTGCCGTGCCGGGTGCGCAGGTCGCTTTCAACACCCTGGAAAACAGTGCGCAAGGTCTGGGCCGTCGCCAAGCCTTGAAGTTGATGTCCGGCGCGCTGTTGTTGGGCTCCGCCGCGTGGCTGGCCAAGGACAGCGCCGCCTGGCAGCAATGGAGCGCCGACTACGTCACGGCGACCGGCGAACGGCGCGGTTTCCAGTTGCCCGACGGCACGCGCATCGAACTCAACACCGCCAGCGCCGTTGACCTGGATTACACCGCGCAGCAGCGCCTGATCAAACTGAGCCGTGGCGAGATCATCGTTACCTGCGGCGGCTCTGACGAGGGCGCGGCGACCGATCGACCGCTGCGCATACAGAATCGCCACGGCAGTTATGCGCCGGTCGATGCGCGTTTCATTTTGCGTCAGGAAGATCAATGCACGCGACTCAGCGTTACCCGTGGCCGGGTGGTGGTTCGCGCTGGCGGTCATTCGCTCGAAGCGCTCGCCGGGCAGAGTTTTCTGGTCGACCAAAGCGGTTTGCGCGCAGCGCCGACGCTGGATATGGATGCGGGCGCCTGGCTCGACGGTTTGATTGTCACGCGCAATATGAGGCTAGGTGACTTCCTCGCTGAAGTCGCACGCTATCGCCCGGGTTTTCTCAATTGTGCGGCAGATATCGCAGACTTGCGCCTCTCTGGGGTGTTCCGTCTGGAGGACACCGACAGGCTGCTGGCGGTCCTGCCGCAGACGCTGCCGGTGCAATTGCGTTATCGCACCCGCTGGTGGGTGACTCTGGAGCGTGCGGTCTGAATATTTTTTGGCGGGTTTTTCCAGGCAGTCCGGCTTAGTCAGTAAGCACTTCAACTCAGCCCCCGCGACTGCCTACGGAAATCCACAATGACTGTCCGCGCCATTTGTAAGAATCCTCTGAATTTCACTGCACCATCGGCACCGCTGCGCCATGCGGTTCGGGCAGCACTGTTGTCCTCCGCGCTGGGCGTCAGCTTATTACCAAGTCTGGGTCTGGCCGCCAACACTGCCGGCACCGAGATCAGCCACCGCTACAACATTGCTGCCGGGCCATTGGGCGAGGCATTGAATCAGTTCGCCCGGCAGGCCGGCATCACCTTGGCGATGACGCCGCAACAGACCCAAGGTCAGCAATCTCCCGGCGTGCAGGGTGAATATTCGACCGATCAGGCCTTGACCCATTTGCTCGGCGGTTCCGGACTGGAAGCCGTCAGCCAGGACGGCAGCAGCTACATTCTGCGCCCGCTGGCTGAAAGCCAAGCAATGGCCTTGCCGGCTACTGATATCAAAGGTTTTGCCCTCGGCAACGCGCTGGGCAGCATGGCCGGCTACAACGCCACGCACAGCCAGATCGCCACCAAGACCAGTACCGCCCTGCTGGAAACTTCGCAAAGCGTGTCCGTGGTCACGCGCGAGCAAATGGATGACCAAGGCTCGCAAACCGTCTCGCAAGCGATGCGTTACGCCCCGGGCGTGCTGACCAATCCGTACGGCGCCACGCACCGTTACGACTACGTGGCGATGCGCGGTTTCAACGACGGCTCGGTGGACAACATTTACCTCGACGGCCTGAAGTCGATGGGTGACAGCGGCACTTACAGCACCATGCAGGTCGATCCGTATTTCCTCGAGCGTGTGGACATTCTCAAAGGCCCGTCGTCCGTGCTGTACGGCCGCAGCTCGCCCGGCGGTCTGGTCGCGCTGACCAGCAAAAAGCCGTTGTATGAGGCTTATCATCAGGTGCAGGCCACGGTGGGGACACAAGGCCAGCGCGGGGTTGGTTTTGACTTCAGCGGCCCGGTCGATGACGACAAGCGCATTGCTTATCGTCTGACCGGTTTGAGCGATCAGTCCGACACGCAGTTCGATCACAACAAGGAAAAACGCTTCGCCCTCGCGCCGACGCTGAGCATCGATTTCAGCGAAGACACCTCGCTGACTCTGCAGGCCTATCTGCAACACGATCCGGACGGTGGTTACCACGGTGGCGTTCCGGCAGACGGCACGATCCATCAACGCAATGGCGACCGCATCTCGCCGCGATTCTTCGAGGGCGAGCCGGGGATCGACGGCTACTCCCGTGACCAGCAATCGTTCGGCTATCAGTTCGAACATCGCTTCAACGACGTCTTCACGGCGCGGCAGAACTTCCGCTATCTCGACTCCAAAGTGAACATGGATCAGGTCTACGCCTATGGCTGGACCACCCCGACCAGCAATGAGCTGAACCGCTATTACACCGGCGGTGATGAGCGCCTGCATGCGTTCATCGTCGACAACATGCTGCAGGCCGAATTCTTTACCGGCGCGACCAAGCACACAGTACTGATGGGCGCGGATTATCAACGGCGCAAAACCGTGGTCGACTGGACCAGCGGTGGACTGGCGCCAATCAACGCGTTCAATCCGGCGTATGGCAACTCGGCGATCGAAATGTACGGCGACACCAGCTATCTGCGTCGTCTCGAGCAGACTGGTGTGTATCTGCAAGACCTGATCGAGATGGACAAATGGCGCTTCTCGCTGGGCCTGCGTCAGGATTGGGTAGAGACATCCGACGAAAACCGCATTGCTGAAGCCGGGCGTCCCGTTGGTACGGAGATCAATGATCGCCGCACCAAGCTGACCGGCCGTGCGGGCGCTCTGTACCTGTTCGATAACGGTCTGGCGCCCTATATCAGTTACTCCGAGTCATTCAACCCGAACTCCTATGCCGACAGCGCCGGCAATCCACTGGCCCCCACCGATGGCACGCAGTGGGAAGTCGGTTTGAAGTACCAGCCGCCGGGCACCGACAACCTGTTCACCGCCTCGCTGTTCCGCATTGATCAGGAAAACCTCGCGACCAAACTGCCGCAGGAAAACTTCTATCGCGCGGTCGGTGCCGTACGCTCGCAAGGTCTGGAGCTGGAAGCGCATATGCAACTGACCGACAACTTCAAAGTACTCGGCAGTTACACCTTCACCGATATTGAATATTCGAAGTCGATGATCAGCACTTTGAGTACGCCGACCGATGTCATCGAGAACAAAGGCAACTCACCGACTCAGGCGCCGCGACACATGGCCTCGCTGTGGGCTGACTACAAGTTCGACAGTGCCGCGCTCGATGGGCTGCGGTTGGGCGGTGGTGTGCGCTATGTCGGCTACAGCTGGGCCGATGCCGAGAACACCTTGAAGGTGCCGTCTTACACGTTGTTCGACGCCTCGATTGGTTATGACCTGGGCAAAATTGGTTTGAAGGGTGTTGATGTTCGGCTCAATGCGAACAATCTGACCAACGAGTCTTATGTCGCGTCCTGCGCCAGTCTGAACTTCTGCTACATGGGCGAAGAACGCAACGTAGCGGCGACCGTCAGCTATCAGTTCTAAAGCATTGTTCTGTGCATGAAAAAGCCAGCCCCTTATGTCAGGGGCTGGCTTTGTCGTTTATTCGGGGTGTCTTGCATGCGTGCGTTTCTGGTTTTGTTGCATCGTTACATTGGCTTGGCTACAGCGGTGTTTCTTTTGCTTGCGGGCCTCACAGGCAGTGTGCTGGCGTTCAATCACGAACTGGATGAGTGGCTGAATCCGCAGTTCTACGAGGCGACTTCACTGGGTGAGCGCTTGCCGCCGGGCGCGTTGGTTGATGCGGTGCAGACTGCGCATCCGAAATTGCAAGTCTGGTACATGGAGTATCCGCAGGAGGCGGGGCATACAGCGGTACTGGCGGCAGTTCCACGCAAAGATCCAGCAACGGGCAAGTCGTTCGATGAACGCAATCAGGTGTTTTATCTGGATCCGGTGAGTGCGCAGCAGAAAGGCGCTCGCTACTGGGGCGAATGCTGCTTCCAGCGGGAGAACTTCATCCCGTTCATTCTGGAGTTTCACTACAACCTGACATTGCCCGGTAACTGGGGATTGCTGTTGATGGGCCTGGTGGCCGTCGCGTGGGTGATCGACTGCTTCATCGCATTGTGGCTGACCTTGCCGCGCGGCAAGCCCTTCTGGAAGAAGTGGGCTACTGCGTGGAAGGTGAAAGGAGGGCATGCCTACCGTTTGAACTTCGATCTGCATCGCGCCGGCGGATTGTGGTTGTGGCTACTGCTGTTACCGATCGCCGTCAGCAGCGTGGCGATGAACTTGCCGAGCCAGGTGTTCAAGCCTGCGGTTTCGTTGTTTTCGCCGATCGAGCCGAGCGTTTATGAAGCCAGAGGACGAATGCCCGCGGATCAACTGGGGACGACACAGTTAAGTTATCAACAGGCGTACGAAAGGGCATTGCACGAAGGGCAACGATTAGGACTGACGGCGGCGATCGGCGAGTTGTATTACAGCTTTGAATACAACTTCTACGGCGCGGGGTTTGGACAGCACGATACAGACGCACACGGTAAATCCTGGTTGTTCTTTCACGGTACCGACGGACGCTTGTTAGGACAGGAAATCGCCGGGCAGGGCACGCTTGGGGAGCAGTTCTATCGACTCCAGTTGCCGATACATGGGGGAAGGATCATCGGGATGACAGGGCAGGTAATGATCGCGGTATTGGGTGTGTTGATTGCGGGGCTGTCAGGGACGGGCGTTTATATCTGGTGGCGCAAGTGGCAGGCAAGACGCGGCAGCAAGACTCGCAGAACGGCCTGATCTTTCGTACACGCTTAAATGACAAAACCCCTGTCTGCGTTAGCAGACAGGGGTTTCGGAATTCAATCTTGACGATGACCTACTCTCACATGGGGAAACCCCACACTACCATCGGCGATACATCGTTTCACTTCTGAGTTCGGGATGGGATCAGGTGGTTCCAATGTTCTATGGTCGTCAAGAAATTCTTTATCTGGCCCGTCAACACGGTAACAAGCCAGCAAAAACAGGAACTTCTACTAAAACAAAACCCCAACTGCTTTCGCAATTGGGGTTTCGGAATTTAATCTTGACGATGACCTACTCTCACATGGGGAA